>CAMUZD010000026.1 GCA_947165115.1 uncultured Clostridia bacterium | reverse complement strand
TCTCGCTCCACTATCCGAAAAAGGTATCCGGCAGATCGATGAAGCCGCAAAAGAAAAAGAACAGGAAATAATGACGGTATAATGACTCGGGAACAGCTTGACGGCATTACCTTGCCTAAACATATAGGCATAATAATGGACGGCAACGGCAGGTGGGCCACAAAACGCGGCCTTGAGCGCAGCGAAGGTCATAAAGCCGGAGCCGAGGTCTTTCGTAAAATTTGTGATTACGCAGCGGATATCGGCATAGAATGCATGACATTCTATGCCTTTTCCACCGAAAACTGGCGCAGACCGCCCAAAGAGGTCGCCGCCATAATGAAGATATTCCGCAGCTTTCTCAAAGAGGCGAAAGACAGAGAAAAAGAAAACGAAGCGAGGGGTCTGCAGTTTCACCTCATAGGTGAGAGACAGGGCCTGCCGGCAGATATCGTTAAGAATATCGACACGCTCGAGAAGGATTCTGCCGATAAAAAAGTTATGCAGGTCAACCTTGCGATAAATTACGGCGGCAGGGATGAGATAGTTCACTCTGTCAGAAAAATAGCGGAAAAGGTCAAAAAGGGCGAACTGAATCCCGCGGATATTTCCGAGGATACGGTCTCCTCCTTTCTTTTCACGGCGGGTCAGCCGGACCCGGATCTGATAATCAGACCGAGCGGAGAATACCGCCTGTCCAATTTTATGATTTGGCAGTCGGCTTATTCCGAATTCTGGTTTGATGATATATTATGGCCGGATTTCACAACAGATGACCTCGACAGAGCGATTCTCGATTACTGCTCGCGCCACAGGCGTTTCGGCGGAGTATGACCGGCAGGGAGTTTTTGGTATGAAAGTCAGAATAGCGGTGGGCCTTGCGCTTGCCATTTTTGCAATAGGTATGCTCGTCTGCACGGGCTACGGTTACGAGGAAGTAATGACAATTCCGGCAGCGCTTCTGACGGGATTGTGCGTTCACGAAATAATGGGCGTTTCGGGCTGTAAGAATAAGGCGCTGACAAGAATTATGGTTACGTTCTCTGTCTGCCTCTGCGCTTACGCCGCCCTCGATCTGGGAAAATATGTTCCGGTCTCGGGGCTCGTTATAGTTGCGGTCTTCGTGCTCGCGGTGCTCATCCTTATGCTTAAAATGTATAATGTGACAAGATTTGAGCATGTGGCAATCGGAGTTTTTGCCTCCGTTGCGGTTTCTCTCGCGATGGCGACGGTTGTTATGACCGTTCATTTTCTCGAGCAGTTTCCTGTTTTATTCTGCCGCTCGAATATCATATTCCTGCTGCTTATGCCGATGTTCTGCGCGTGGCTGTGCGACACCTTCGCTCTCTTCTTCGGAAAGGCTTTCGGCAAGCATAAGCTCGCCCCGACAATCAGCCCCAACAAATCGGTTGAGGGCGCGGTTGCCGGCGTGGTCGGAACTACAATCTCTTCGCTGATAGCATTCTTCATCTGCAACAGATTCTATTTCGGCACCGACACAATCAGATGGTGGATGGTTCTCGCATATATACCCATCTGCTGCATTATGGGAATGTGCGGAGACCTCGCGGCGAGCGTTATAAAGAGAAACTACGGAGTCAAGGATTTCGGCACCCTCTTCCCCGAGCACGGCGGAGCGATGGACAGAGTCGATTCCTTCCTCTTCACGATGCCCTCAATGTATCTCACGCTGAGAATACTTCTCTCGGTTTTGGTTAAATAAAACTGCGAAAACGCCGCAAGGCGTTTTCTTTTCCCCGGAGGATAATTATGATTGAAACTCTCACTATTCTGGGTTCGACAGGCTCAATAGGCGTGCAGGCGCTCGACGTCGCAAAGCTTATGGGCCTTGATATTCTTGCCCTCACCTCGAATGTGAGGACGGATATCCTCGAAAACCAGATAAGGGAGTTCCATCCGAAATATGCGGCCGTCGCCGATGTGGCGAAAGCGGCCGAGCTTAAAATAAAAGTCGCCGACACCGATACCGAAATCCTCGCGGGCGGCGAAGGCGTGCTCGAATGCGCGGGCTTAAAAGCGGACTGTGTTCTAAACAGCCTTGTCGGCATAGCCGGCCTCGCGCCGACTCTCGCAGCGATTGAAGCGGGCAACAATATCGCGCTCGCCAATAAAGAGACGATGGTCGCGGGTGGCGTGCTCGTAAACAGGCTGGCGAAAGAGAAAAATATTTCAATCCTGCCCGTTGACAGCGAACATTCCGCGATTTTCCAGTCCCTTCAGGGATGCGCGGATAAAAAGCAGGTGAAGAAACTCATCCTCACCGCTTCGGGCGGACCCTTCTTCGGAAAAAAGGCTCATGAGCTCGAAAATGTGACTGCCGAGCAGGCCCTGAAGCATCCCAACTGGTCGATGGGCGCAAAAATAACCATCGATTCGGCTACAATGATGAATAAGGGACTTGAGATAATCGAGGCGGTCCGTCTTTTTGATATGCCCGAGGATAAAATCGAGGTGCTTGTTCACAGACAGAGCATCGTTCATTCCATGGTTGAATACACCGATAATTCGGTTATTGCCCAGCTCGGGGTTCCGGATATGAGAATTCCGATTCAGTATGCGCTGACATATCCGGACAGATTCGTCAGCCCCGTAAAGGAGCTCGACCTCGCCGAAGCGGCGACCCTCACCTTCTCAAAACCCGATAACGAGACCTTCAGGTGTATGGATTACTGCCGCGAGGCTTTGAGAAAGGGCGGCTTATACACTGCCGCGGTGAACGCCGCAAACGAAAAGGCAAACGAGCTTTTCAGACATGGCAGGATAAAATTCGGCGACATAGCAAAGTGCGTTGAAAGAGCACTCTCATTCCCCGCAGATAATGAAAACTATAATCTTGATGATATTCTTGAACTTGACAGAGAAATAAGAATGAGAACGGAGGCGGATATATGACCGGAACAATACCTCTTATCACGGCAGGCGCGATATGGAGCAAGGCGTGGCCGATACTCATAGCAATTCTTTTCTTCGGTCTGCTGATTTTCTTCCATGAGCTCGGCCATTTTACCGTCGCCAAGCTTTTCAAAATCAAGATCAACGAATTCTCGATGGGTATGGGCCCCGTTCTTCTCAAAAAGAAGAAGGGCGAAACTCAGTATTCCCTGCGCCTTTTCCCGATAGGCGGATTCGTCTCAATGGAGGGCGAAAACACCGAGAGCGACGATGAGCGCGCCTTCTGCAATCAGAAGGCGTGGAAAAGATTCTTCGTCATCATAGCGGGCGGCGCTGTCAACGTGATTATGGGCGTCATTATAGTTATGATAATGCTCGCGACCACAAACAATCTTATCTCTACTACGGAAATTCATTCCTTCTCAAAGGATGCGACCAGCCCCTCCTACGGGCTTAAAGAAGGCGACCAGTTTTATAAAATCAACGGCCACAGAGTTTTCTCGGGCGAGGATGTCACCTTCCTCATGCAGAGGGACGACGACGGCGTATTCGATATCGTCGTAAAGCGCGACGGCAAGAAGGTCGAGTGCAAAAACGTCGCTTTCCAGACCGAATACAGAGAAGTCAAGGGCAGACAGTTTTTCACGATTATCTATGATTTCGTGATAGTCGGCGTCGAGCCGAGCGTCAAAAGCGTTCTGAAAAATACGGTCACGGAATCGCTGACCTATTCGCGCCTTGTTTATCTCTCACTCTTTGACCTCGCGACAGGCCACTATAAGATGAGCGATCTCTCGGGCCCGATAGGCACCGTCTCATATATTGCGGACGCCGCACAGACTGCGACCAAGAGCGCGAACTGGGATTATGTTCTCATGCTCATGGCGCTGATTGCGATAAATATAGGCCTCTTCAACCTTCTGCCCCTGCCTGCGCTTGACGGCGGACATCTCTTCTTCATAGTTGTCGAGATGATATTCAGAAAGCCGATTCCGCGCAAGTTTGAGGGACTCGTCCACGCGATAGGAATGATACTTCTGCTCGCGCTGATGGCCGTGATTTCATTCAGTGACATCTGGAAGCTGATAAAAGGAACCTGGTAATATGGAACGCAGAAAATCCCGTAAAATCAAGGCAGGAAATGTATATATCGGCGGCGACGCACCCGTTTCGGTGCAGTCGATGCTCAACAAACCGGCCCACGATATCGAAGGCAGCGTCGCCCAGGCGCTCGCTCTCGAGCAGGCGGGCTGTGAAATCGTCCGCGCCGCAATTCCCGATGAGGCGGCCGTGGCGCTGATTCCGGCTCTGAAAAAGAAGCTGAACATCCCTGTGGTTGCCGATATCCATTTCGATTACCGCCTTGCGCTCGCAAGCATTGACGCGGGCGTTGATAAAATCAGGATAAACCCCGGCAATATCGGCTCCGAAGACCGCGTGAAGGCGGTTGCGGATGCCTGCCGAAAAAACAACATACCCATCCGCGTCGGCGTGAATTCCGGCTCGGTTGAAAAGAATATTCTCGCGAAATACGGCTCTCCCTGCGCCGAAGCGCTGGTTGAGTCCGCGATGTATCATGTCTCGCTTCTTGAAAAATTTGATTTTTACGACACCGTGATTTCGATTAAATCCTCCGATGTGAAAACGATGATTGAGGCATACCGCCTCGCGGCGCAGAAATGCGATTATCCCCTTCATCTCGGAGTAACCGAAGCGGGCACATACAATTCATCCCTCATCAAATCCTCAATAGGCATCGGCTCGCTTCTTGCCGACGGCATCGGGGATACGATAAGAGTATCGATAACCGACGACCCGGTTAAGGAAATAACGGCGGCGCAGGATATTCTCCACGCGCTCTCGCTCGGAAAGCCACGCCCCGAAATCGTCTCCTGCCCGACCTGCGGCAGAACTAAAATCGACCTGATCTCACTCGCGAAAGAGGTCGAGGAAAGGCTGCGCGCCTGCAACAAACCGCTCAAGGTGGCGGTTATGGGCTGCGCCGTGAACGGACCGGGCGAAGCAAAAGGGGCGGATATAGGAATCGCGGGCGGTGACGGCTGCGCGCTGATATTCCGCAAAGGCGAAATAATATGCAAGGTCGGCGAAGAGGAAGCAGTTGACAGATTGATTGAAGAAATAGGAAAAATTGACAATGAAAAACAATGAACTTATTCATTTTATAGGCGAACATATCTCCGACGAGGTGCGCGAAGCCCTCGCGGGCGGCACCGTTCGTAAAATTCTCTACGACGAGGCCGGCGATTCGCTCAATATAGAAGCAAATTTCAAAAAATACATCCAGTTCGATTATATAGAGGACGCCTGCAGTCAGGTGAAAACCGGGCTCGGCATCAGGAAGGCGGTCATCGAGCCGTTTTACCCCTCCGATATCTTTGACGAGGAGTGTATGGAGGGCTCATTCAGGGCGCTCAAAGCCGAAAACGCGGCGGCAAACGGCTATTTTGACACCGCGACGGTCAGCATCGATGATGACAGCAAAACAATCTGCATCACCGTTGACAGCGGAGTCGGCGTGCTGAAGGATACGGGCGCAGACAAATTCCTCTCAAAATATATTGAAATGCACTACGGCCTCAGATATGAGGTCGCCCTCACCGCAAACAGGGAAATCGACATAAACTCCCCCGAATATATCGAAATGCAGGCAAGAAATATCAAGGTCGAGATTCCCAAAGAGGAGGCCAAACCCAAGAAGGCGCAGAAGGAATGGGCCGATCTGCCCGTTTCGCTCACCCACGCCAAAGTTATCTACGGCAGGGGAACAAAAACCAAGCCGAAACCCATAAAGGAAATCTCCATTGAGGATGGAAACGTGACCGTCTGGGGCACCGTCTTCAAGCTTGATATAAGAACCACCAAGGACGGCAAGCGCAAAATCATCTCCTTCAATATCACGGATAAGACCAGCTCCTTCGCGGTCAAAATCTTTGACGAGGCAGTGAACTGCACGCGTCTTGAGAAAACCATCGCAGACGGCGGCGCGGTCATCGTCAGGGGCCATATCGAATATGACGCCTATATGAAAAAGGAAGTCATCAAGGCGAATTCCGTAACCGCGGTCGAGGAGATTCAGATTGAGGATACTGCTCCCGAAAAGAGAGTGGAGCTCCACCTTCATACGAATATGTCTCAGCTCGACGGCATGACGAGCGCGGAAAAGCTTGTCAAGAGAGCCGCAAAATGGGGGCACAAGGCAATCGCGATCACCGATCACGGCGTCGTTCAGGCCTTCCCAGAGGCGGCGGCCGCGGCGAAGAAATCGGGCATAAAGATTCTCTACGGCATGGAGGGTTATTATGTCGACGATTCCGAGACTCCCGTAGTCGGCAATCAGACCATGCCCCTCGACGGCAGATTCATAATATTCGACCTTGAGACGACCGGCCTTCGCACGGGTTACAACCGCATCACCGAAATCGGCGCGATAAAATATGAGGGCGGCCACGAGGTTGCGTCGTTCCAGACCTTCGTCAACCCCGGCGTGCATATTCCCGAAAAAATCGAAAATCTCACGCATATAACCGATGCCATGGTTGCCGGCGCCCCCGGCGAGGCCGAGGCAATCCGCAAATTCTTTGATTTCGCAGACGGCGGAATTCTCGTTGCGCACAACGCGACCTTTGATACGGATACGCTCCGCGCGGCCTGCGAGAGAAATTCGATTGAATATAATTTCACGCATATCGATACGGTCATGCTCAGCCAGGCGCTCGTGACCGAGGCAAAGAAATTCTCGCTCGACGCTATCCAGAAAGCCCTCAAGCTCCCCGATTTCAATCATCACAGAGCGGATGAGGATGCGAGAATTCTCGCGGTTATCTTCGAAAAACTTGTCGCGAGGATGAAGGATAAGGGCATCGAGTCGGTTGAGCAGATAAATTCCGTCATCAAGGCCGATCCCCTCAGATGCAAGAGCTGGCACATAATCCTGCTCGCGAAGAACAAGACCGGCCTCAAGAATCTCTATCAGCTTATCACCAAATCAAATCTCGAATATTTCTACCGCCATCCTAGAATTCCCCTGAGCGAGCTTATGAAACACAGAGAGGGGCTGATTATCGGCTCGGCCTGTCAGGCAGGTCAGCTCTATGACGCCGTTCTCTATGGAAAGCCGCACGACAGGCTCGTGAAATACGCCTCGCTCTATGACTATATTGAAATTCAGCCCAAGGGCAACAATCTCTTCCTCGCCCACGGCGAAAAGCCAGTGCTCGACAGCGAGGATGAACTCTATGAGGTCGACAGGAATCTCATCGCCCTCGCGGACGAGCTCGGTAAACCCGTCGTCGCGACCGGAGACGTTCACTTTATGGATAAGGATGACTCGATTTACAGAGAAAGCCTTATGACCGTACAGGGCTTCGGCGACGCCGAGCATCAGGCGCCGCTCTATTTCAGGACCACTCAGGATATGCTCGACGAATTCTCCTGGCTCGGCGACAGAGCGAAGGAGATTGTCATTGACAACCCGAATAAAATCGCGGATATGTGCGAGGAGATACAGCCCATCCCCTCCGGCACCTATCCTCCCCATATCGACGGAGCGGATGAGACGCTCAAGGAACTCTGCTACGGCAGGATGAAGGAATACTACGGCGATCCGCTGCCCGAATATGTTGCGGCGCGCCTCGATAAGGAGCTCGCCTCGATTATCAAAAACGGTTTCGCCGTGCTCTATATGATCGCGCAGAAGCTCGTCAAGGATTCGATGGATCACGGCTACTATGTCGGCTCGCGTGGTTCTGTCGGCTCATCCTTCGTCGCTTTCGCGGCGGGAATTTCGGAGGTCAATCCCCTCGCTCCGCATTATCTCTGCCCCAAGTGCAAGCACAGCGAATTCTTCCTCAACGGCGAATTCGGCAGCGGCTTTGATATGGCGCCGAAAGCCTGCCCGCACTGCGGCGCGGATATGATAAGGGACGGCCACGATATCCCGTTTGAAACCTTCCTCGGTTTCCACGGCGAGAAGGCCCCCGATATCGACCTCAATTTCTCTAGCGAATATCAGTTCTACGCCCACAGATACACCGAGGAGCTCTTCGGCAAGACGAAGGTTTTCAAGGCAGGAACAATCGGCACCATCGCCGAAAAGACCGCCTTCGGCTTTGTCAAAAAATGGATGGAGCTCACAGATAAACCCGATCTGCCCGAGGCGGAAATCGACCGCCTGACTCTCGGATGCGTGGGAGTAAAGCGCACCACGGGCCAGCACCCGGGCGGCATGGTCGTTATCCCGAATGATATGGATGCCGAGGATTTCACTCCGATTCAGCATCCGGCGGATGATGCGGATTCCATCCACCGCACAACCCACTTTGACTTCCATTCGCTCCACGATACCATCCTCAAGCTCGACAACCTCGGCCACGAAGTTCCGACTCTCTACAAGCATCTTGAGGACCAGACAGGCACTTCGGTTATGGATGCGGATGTCTGCGACCCGAAGCTCTATGAGATGCTGACCTCACCCGCTCCGCTCGGAGTGAAGAGCGAGGAAATAGACTGCCCGACCGGCACTCTCGGCCTGCCCGAGCTCGGAACGCCGTTCGTTCTCGGAATGCTCACTGAGGCAAAGCCGAAGAATTTCTCCGATATGCTTCAGATTTCGGGCCTTTCACACGGAACCGATGTCTGGCTCGGCAACGCCCAGGACCTTATCAAGGCCGGCACCTGCACGATTTCAAACGTTATCGGAACCCGTGACAGCATCATGGTTTACCTTATTCATAAGGGCCTTGAAGACAGCATGGCCTTTGATATTATGGAAAAGGTCAGAAAAGGCAAGGCGACCAAAGAGCTGACAGACGACCATATCAACGCTATGAAGGAGCACGATGTTCCCCAGTGGTATATCGATTCCTGCTTCAAGATCAAGTATATGTTCCCGAAGGCTCACGCCGCGGCCTATGTTATCGCCGCAATGCGTCTCGCCTGGTATAAGCTCTATTATCCGATTGAATACTATGCCACCTATTTCTCGGTCAGGGGCAAGGATCTTGAAGTCGGCACGATTCTCGAGGGCAGAAGCGCCGTCAAGCGCAGAATGCGCGACATAGCCGAAAGAGCCTCATCCAAGGACGCGACCGATAAGGAGAACGACACCTACGCGGTGCTCCAGATAGTCAATGAGATGATGGCGCGCGGTTTTGAGTTCCTGCCGATTGATATCTATAAATCAACCGCCACGAATTATATCGTTGAGGACGGCAAAATCCGCCTCCCCTTCTCGGCCGTTGCAGGCTGCGGCGACGCGGTTGCAAAGCAGCTTGAAGAGGCGAAATACAAAAAGAAGGGCGAGGAAATCGTAAAAGATGAAAACGGCAATCCCGTTATCGACGAATTCCTCTCAATCGAGGATGCCCAGCTGCGCTCACGCGCCCCTCAGACGCTCGTCGATAAACTCAAAGCCCTCGGCGCCTTCGCATCTCTCCCCGATACAACTCAGCTCAACCTCTTTGATATGATGTAATACTGAAGAAAAGCACCGCATTCGGGCGTGTGTCTCAAGAAAACGACTGTGTCAGAGTGAAAACTCCCGCATGGTCGTTTTTGCTTTTATATTACAGATAATAAACTGAGCGCTTCAGACAGATTATAAATATACTATTCTCTTTTTGCAGAATAAATGTTAATATATATGTTGAGAAACGCTCAACACAACTCAACCGCGGATATATGTGATTTTCCTCTTATATGGTGTATCATACAGACAAAGGGGGGAATGACAATGAGAAAGCATAAAAAAAGATGCGGGGCATTTGACCTCAGAGACCCGGTACTGCAATACCGCCATCTGAAAAACCTCGTGCCCGTCGAAAGATACGGCAGCTTCTGCGGCGAAAACATGCTTTTCACCTGGGATGACGGCTACCGCATGCTCTCCCGCTGCCCGGAGTGCGACGCGCTTGTGCTCATTCAGCATTCCGAATATCACGGGGCCAACGACAGTTACTATTCGGATTATTTCGCGGTTGATTCGGTTGAAGAGGCTCATATGCTCAATAAAAAATACAACGGCTGGGATATTGAAACAAAATACAAAGGCGAACGCATTTACCTTTAAAATACGTAGGGTTATTATGGATATGCAGTCAACCGGCAGAAAAATAAGCGAACAGCGCAAAAAACTCGGGCTCACACAGGAACAGCTCGCGGAAAAAGTCGGCGTTTCCGCGCAGGCGGTCAGCAAGTGGGAAAACGGCCACAACCTGCCCGACATTGAAAACCTCATCGCAATAGCGGATATTCTCAAACTTCCGCACTCAATGCTGATAACAGATGAAAAAAGCGGCTATCCTCTCGATTTCAGACAACGGCTTTTCAATGAGAACAATATGTTTACAAGAGTCAAAACCATCGCCCAGATGGAAAATCTCGGCAACACTCTCACCGCGCTCGGCTATATGCGCGAAAAACACAGCGGTCAATACAGAAAGGGCTACGCCTATGCCACCGAAAAGGTCGAATACATAAACCATCCGCTTATGATGGCTTGCCACGCCCACGCAATGGGAATAAAAGACGACGCCGTGCTCGCGGCGATTCTGCTTCACGATGTTGTCGAAGACACATCTGCCGATGTCGGCGACCTGCCCGTCAGCGACGAAATAAAAGAGATTGTCTCCCTTCTCACTTTCAGACAGCTTCCCGGCAAAACAAAAGCGGAAAGTAAAGAAATATATTACTCGAAAATAATCGAAAACAAAAAAGCCTGCATGGTCAAAGTAATTGACCGATGCAGCAACGTTTCCACAATGGCGGGCTGCTTCAAACGTGAAAAAATCGTCGATTACATAAACGAAACGGAGAAGTATATTATTCCGCTTCTCACAACTCTCAAAAACAGATATCCCGAATACGGCGACCCGGCATTCCTCGTCAAATACCACATTATCAGTCTCCTCGAAAGCATCAAAGCCCTGCTGTAACAACCTCAAAAGCCCTTTTTTGCTCTTTCATCCCGAAAAAATTTTTGGTTTTTTCCGGATTTGTATCCTTTTTGTAACCCTTTGTGTGATATTATGATTCTGCAAAAAGGAAAAAATCTCTTTTTGAAAGCGGAATTCAAAAGAATTCTGCGGTAAATTCAATAATATAATCCCGTTATCCGGCGTTTCAGTATCGTGAATCGTGGAGTTGTATCTGTTATATTGCGGCTGTTTTTGCACTCGGATGCGGGAATATATAATTGCCGGACCCACAGGAAAATCCTGCGGGTCCGGTGTTTTTTTTATTATTTGTATTCTATTCTGATTTCGTTTCTGCCGGGAGCGGTTTTCAGTTTGAGCGTTCTGCCGTCGATTTCATATTCGCCCGACGCGGTAATATTCTTCGGCTCCTTGTGGAGATAAATCTCGGTCGGCTCATCGAATTCCCAGTCCTGATTATACGCGAGAGTGAAAATCTCATTCTCTCTGTCGAATGAGTAACTCTCTATATCGCCCGTGACGGCTACAGGCGAGGTCCGCACGAGGTCGCGCATAATCGGGTTTTCAAGCAGTCCGTCATAATAGCACCAGTAGGTCTGTCC
>CAMUZD010000025.1 GCA_947165115.1 uncultured Clostridia bacterium | reverse complement strand
GTATCTGTTTTGCTACTCTGGCTGTTTATGCCAAGAAAGAACTCAACAAGCCTAAATTCAAGATGCCGGAGGAAGATCCTGTTGCTTCTGCTTCCGAGTTACCGCAGGATAAAGAAGCGCTTTGCGCTTATGTTAATTCTCTTTATGAAAAAGCTCTCAAAGCCGATAATGCCGAGGGCAGTTGGCATACTGATGTTAATCTCGAAGGCGATATCGTAACACCGTTCGCTGGCCCCGATAATTCAATTGGGTCCTATATCAAAGATAACGGCGCCGGTGAGAGTGCAGGCTTGTATCCTAATGAATCAGAGCAGAAAATGTCAGAAGCAAAGAATGCTCCGGTAGTCAGAATCAATCCCGCTGATGTTGATACATTTACAGCTGAGAAGGGACATACCGACGATGCCGGCAATGTCACGGATGACGGTTATTATTTCATCACTTTTGAAATGAAGCCGGAGAGCGTTGATACTGCATCTCTTACTGAGAGCAAAGTTTATACAGAGGCAGTCAAAAAGCTCGGCGATGTTGCCGATGTGGTCGACTGTGAATTTGAATCTGAAGGTTGCTCTTACAGCTTTAAGATTGACCGCACTACCGATGAAATGCTCAACGTTGATGTATGTAACAATTACAGAATAAAAGCTAACGCACAGCTCAAACCGGATTTCGTTGAACTTCTACCTGCAGAGCAGGACAGCCTAATTGCAAATATTGAGTTACCATATAAAACCGCACAGCGAATTTCTTTCAAATGGTATGGCGCCGTTTTCTATCAGCGCGCAATGGCGGTCAAACCCGATGATATGAAATCACTTCCTGCTGATGTCAGAGTAAACACCGCGTCAACTAAGGATGATTATAAGCTTACATTTACTCCTTCAAAGGAAGGCGTTGTTTCGATTGATGAAGATGGCGTCATGACTGTAAGTAAGCACGCAATTGAAGCACTTGTTGCGCCTGAAGATCCTATTACAATTGAAATGAAGCTTGATTATGAAGGCAAAACCTATACTGATACATTGATTGTATACATTACTGAATTGGAGGTGGAAACAGATGGTTGATCAGATTAATGAAAAAGATCGCGATATAGCTCAGGAAGCAGAGAAGAATGTTGACAAGAACGTATTCAGAAGCTTCAACTATATCGGCACAAAAGAAACCATCGCCTACCTCTTCAATGACTGGTCGAACACATTCAATATCAATGGCTATTCTCAGAGATTCATCTGGGACGTAGTTAAAATCGACTTCAATATTGCCGCGATTGTCGGCATATTCACCGGTGCGTGGGATATTATCAACGACACGTTTATTTCTGCTATTGTTGATAATACGAGAACGAGAATCGGTAAATTCCGCCCGTATCTCGTTATGTTCCAGATTCCGATGACGCTTATCGGCCTTCTCTACTGGTTTATTCCTTATTTTTTCCCTAATTCAGCAGGCACTTTTGTTCCGAAACTTATTTTCTATTATGTTTTCAGTGTATTTACTGAGACGGCTAATACTTTTACCGGCGTTGCCCGAAGCGGATATATGAGCACCATCACGCCCAACCCGAACGAACGTGTCCGCCTGATTACTCTTGCGGAGCTGCTCACCGGCTATATGGGTGAGGATATGCCGAGATACATATTCGGCTTTATGTATGATATGGTTACGACCGGAAGATGGAAGGTTCAGCTTCGCACTATATTTATGGGCATGGGCGTCACCTGTGCGCTTATCTCCTCTGCATTTACTCTCTGGTTCTTCCTCGTTTCAAAAGAGCGCGTTCCTCAGTCTATAGAGAGGCCGAGTGTCAAAGAAGGATTCAAGGCTATATTCACAAACTATCCCGTTCTTCTCATGTGCCTTTCCGATTTCCTTACCGGATTCGGAGTCGGCACCAGCCAGGACAACTACTTGATAGATGTTTTCGGCCAGAATTCCATGATAAATACCCTGAAAGCGCTTGTCAGCGGAATTTCAGGTCCTGTCGGCAGTATAAGTTATGCGTTCGTTGCCCCGCTTCGTAAACGCTTCTCGTCAAAATTCCTGTGGGTCGGCTCCGATATGTATGGTGATGCAGTTACATTCGGCTTCTTCCTGCTTGGTATGACGAATAAGAATTATTTGAAATTGAAACCGATGCTTATCGGATACGGATTTACCGAATTCCTTAGCAAGCTTCTCTTCGGCGTCAATAAGGTTATCAATGCCGATCTCTGGAATGAGGCGATGGACTACTGCGAATGGAAACACGGCTACCGTATGGAAGCAACCACCGGTGTTGCCAAAGGTCTGGTTCAGAAACTCCAGGGAATCTTTATGGGAACCATCAACAATCTTGTAATGAAGAAAGTCGGCTACGTCCAAGGACTTAAAGTCGGCACGCAGGATGCGAGAACCAAGAAATGGCTCTTCTATCTCTGCACCGTTGTTCCTCTTGTAACGAGTGCTCTCGGCATTGTTCCCAAGATGCTCTGGCCCATCTCCAAGAAAAAGAGAGCCCAGATGTATTATGAGCTTTCCGAGCGCAGAAGCCAGATGGTCAATGATTATCTCGATACCGTAAAAGCGAATGATGAAGCATAAAAGGAGAACCTTATGGATTCTTATTTAATGGCTCAGATTAAAAACTGGACTATAGGAATAATTGTCGGCGTATTCTCGGTCCTGTTTATTGTTCTGCCGTCACAGCTCGTTCTTGTTATGGGCGGAAAGACTACTCAGGAATTGCCGAAAACTCCCGAAGATTTCACTCCCGCAGTAAGGATAATAGCGTTTACCGATTCTCATAATAAAAACGATCATGTTGCCGATGCAGTTGATACGGCTTATGAGCTTTTTGACGATGACGAAACCTATGCCGGTGTTGACGCTTTCTTTGGACTCGGTGATTTCTCGAGCGTAGGTGCGGAAGGCGACTATGCAAGATATGCCGAAACTCTCAGAGAGCATGTGCGCGAAGAGACTATCTGCATTAATATTCACGGCAATCACGAATTCAAGGATGATAACTACCGCGAATATTTCATAAACAATTTTGGCCATGAGCCTGATACGGTTACCGATGTCAACGGTTTTTCATGCGTTGCATTTTCGGGTGAACGCGGAGCTACCGAATGGACTTTCACTTCAAAGAGCCTGACCTGGCTTGACAATGCGATTACCGAGGCAGAAAAGAAGGCGGATGGTAAGCCTGTATTTGTTTTCCAGCATCCGCATCCCTGGGGAACCGTTTACGGTAGCACCTACTGGTGCGATCCTCAGCTCAATGTCGTATTCAACAAGCATCCGGGTATTGTCGACTTCTCAGGTCATTCTCATTTCCCGATGAATGATCCGAGAAGTATGCTCCAGACCACTTATACAACAGTCGGATGCGGAGCTATGGCTACCTTTGAACTGGATAAAAACGGTATACCCGGTCAGCATCCCGACGGTTATGATCCTGCTGCTCAGATGTGCATAATCGAAGCTGATAATGACGGCAGCGTCAGAATCCGCGGCTATGATCTGCTCTCCGATGCATATTTCTGCGATTTTTATATTGATGATGTCAATAACCGTGATACCTATGCCTACAATTACAGGAATATGAAGGCTCACGACGCCGCTCCTGTCTTCAAGGCGGACACAGCGGCGACGGCGTATAAGAATGACAGCGGTGAATGGGTTATTTCATTTGATGAGGCTCAGGCACCCGAGGGCTATATAGTCCATAATTACAAGATTACAGTTAAAGATTCAAGCGGTAAGACCGTTGTCAATGACACCTTTATCAATGACTATTATGTGATTGATGAAGATGATACTGCTGATTTCAGAATTGGCAGTGATACGCTTGAATCAGGTAAGGAATATACTCTTAAAGTCAGGGCGGTTAGTGCATACAAGTATCATACCGACCTTGAGCTTAAATTTACAGCTCAGTAAAGGAATATGTCTATGAATAAACCGGCATCCTTTTATCTGCTTACAGACTGTCACTATGTTTCCAAAACCTGCTGGGAAGAGGGTGAGCCAATCACCCGCAGGGAGAGGGGAGATCAGATAGTTCTCAAACTCTCTCCTGAGATTCTCGATTCATTTATTGATAAGATTATTGCCGATAAAGAAACGGATACCGTTCTTTTCCTCGGCGATAATGTCAACAGCGGCGATATGAATTCTCATTATGAATTCCGTGAGCGCCTTCAGAAACTCGCAGATGCGGGTAAGAAGGTCTATGTAACTGTCGCCACCCACGATTACTGCAGCCCAAACGGCGAGGATGAATGCTTCCAGAAGGGTGCTGTAAGATATACTGCAACCGGAACAGAGCCGATACCGTTTATGCTCAGAAGCGGCCTGAATGAATTTTATAATGATTTTGGCCCGAAGCAGGCTTTGAGTATTGATCCGGAAAGTGGCTCCTACGTCGTTAAAATCGGTGATAACCTCCGGCTTGTTGCCATTATTGATAACGGCAACGGTAGAAGCCATTGCGGTCTTTTTGAAGAAGGCATCAAATGGCTTTCGACTCAGATAGATGAGGCAAAGGCGGCAGGTGATTATGTTTTGCTTGCCGTTCATCATCCTGTTATCCCGCCCTGGGAAGTATATCGTCACATGGCCGATTTTGAGGTTTACGGTGGTTACAGACAGCTGTCTGAGTTGATGTGTGAAAAGAACGTCCGCGCTGTGTTCACCGGTCATACTCATGTTCAGAATATCCGTGAATTCACAGGCAGAAACGGAAACAGGTTCTATGATATTGCTACCATTTCTCTTGTTAATGCCGCGGGTAAAATGAGAAAAGTTACTGTCGATGATGGTGGGAAATGCACTGTTGAGAGTATCGGTTTAGACAGCATCAACGGTGTTGATACAGGCGGCAAATCAGTATTTGATTATCTTTACAGTATCAATTTTACAGGTCTTCTTGAATCCGCTCTGCCTTTTGTTGATTCGGATTATGATAAGTTCCTTGAAATGACTGAAGGATTCCTGCCGACCGATAAGCTTAAAAAGCATAAGGGTCTTGTCAGGTTTGCGGTTAAGAAGATTCAGAAACTTAAGCTTTCAACTCTTGTCCGTTTCGGTAAGACAAAGAAAATTCTTTCAAAAGAGCAGTATGCCGAAGCTAAAAAGAAAAAAGCTTTTGACAGCGTGCTAATCGTTTTGAGTCATATTTTCCGCGGCAATGCTCCCTATACTCCCGATACAGCCGAGAATATTATATTCGGCGGTGTTGCGAAGCGACTTGACCGTATTGTTGCGAAATTCAGGATTGAAGCTCTTCAGAAGGTTATTCCTCCCGGATCCTCTCTGTATGAGATGCTTCAGGATTTCCTTTATAATAATCGAACCGGCGACGATGATTTCATCGAATTTGATCTGAATTAAGGAAGAATAATGCAGAGATATAAACATGTTGCCGTCATAGGAATTGACGGCATGGGTAATTTCAATCGGTATACCGGGACACCGTGTATGGACAGAATCTTCGCTCACAGCGCTTCAACATATTACGCCATGAGTATGGATCCGACCATCAGCGCCGAAAACTGGGGAGGAATGCTTCTCGGCGCAGAGCCTGCGGTTCATGGCCTTACAAATGGATATATTTCCTGCCATGCTTACAGCAATCAAAACCTCCCGAGTCTCTTTGCAAGAATACGTAAGGCTTATCCCGATTCTTATCTTGCCAGCGTTGTTAACTGGGAGCCGATAAATATAGGTATTGTTGAGGATGGTATCGGAGTAGATAAAAGAACTGCCGATAATGATACTCTTGTTACAGATGAAGTAATTGATTGTGTAAAGAATAAACCGCTGTTTCTATTTGTTCAACTTGATGAGGTTGACGGTGCCGGACATCATTTCGGTTACGGAACTGAAGGCCATCTCAAAAAGATTACCGAAATCGATTCGCTTGTCGGAAGAATATATGATGAATATGTGAATCAGAGTATCGCCGATGATACTCTGTTTATCTGCATTGCAGATCACGGCGGAAATAATCACGGCCACGGCGGCTGGAGCGAAGGAGAGAAATATGTTTTCTTTGCTGCTGCCGGCAGGGGAGTCGCAGAGTGTAAAATCGATTTTGCAGTCACAAAGGATATTTCTGCTGTTGTGCTTTATGCGCTCGGAATTGAAATTCCTGATTATAATCACGCAGGCTTTACCTCACAGGTGCCGAACGTAATATTTGAAAATTTCAACGGCTCATATAAAATGCCCGAAATCATTCAGCCGCCCGTTCAAAAGATTACTCCTGCATTTGATTCCGAAGAAGGTATTTATGACCTTTTCGGTGACAGATTGAAGCTTTATATGTCCTTTGATAATTCGTTAGAGGATGAAACAGGTAAATGCACTGTTTCTCAGTGCGGAAATGTCAAATTCTATTCTAACGGTGTAATGAGCGATGCCGCAGAATTTGGCGCAACGGGCTCGTTAATTGTTGATAATTTAGTTTTTTCAAAGAGTTTTTCATGGGCATTCTGGCTGCTTGCAGATGCCGATTTACCGGGGCATATCTGCGTGCTTGGAAATAAATCCCTTGAGACTGAACACTATCAGGAAAATGGATTTGATATAGTTTTAAGAAATCATTCTGTTATGGTTCAGCTCGGATGCGGTGACGATGATACCGATTCCGTAACTTCTTTCGGAGCTGACGGCTTCAGGGGCTGGATACATATAGCGGTTTCTTTTGATTATGAGAATATTGTTTTAAGGACATTTGTCAATTTCGGTCCTGCACATATTGACTCTGCCGATAAGCGTTTCTTTGATGGTGTTTCAGAGGGCGAAAAACTTATTATAGGTGATGATTCGGGAACGGGTTACAATAAGAACCGGGGGCTGATATTCAGAATGGACGATCTGCTCTGTATTGACGGAGTTCTGGATGAATACGATATTGATAAACTTAGAAAGTATTACTGCTAAAAAACATAAAGAAGGAAGATGATTTATTGAATCTGCCTGCTAAAAAGCATACTTTGATTTCCATAGGTCTTTTCTGTGTTATATTTGCAGGATTGCTTATAACAGCCACTTTTACCGATTTTCAGGTTTCTCAGATATTGACTAAGGGGACGCTGATGCCCGGCAAATACTATGCCGACGGTCTTTTCGGTGTGGTTTTTGAGTGTCTCGGCTGCACTGCACCGTATATTATGGGGTCATTCAGTCTTTCGATCCTTCTCATTTATTCTTTCAGATTCATTAAAAATCCCAAGGGCAGATTCTTTTCAACGGCAGGCATGTTCCTGCTCGTTTGTGCGACGAATATCGCTGTAATGCTCGATGTTCTTGATTATAATATCCGCCATTACGGCCTTGACGGCAAGCCGGATTTTATGAAGGCGGAACTGATTATTGTCGGAATTTTTACTGCTTTTGTAGAGATACTTGCTGTCAATAATTTCTCTGATGCAAGTATCAGAAAATTAGTAAAATTTACTTTCGCGGTAGCGTTTGCAATCGCCGTATCAAGCATTACAGTTACACTCATCAAATATCCCTTCGGCAGACCGAGATACAGAGCTATGAATTATGCCGGCGATTTTAGTTATTATCAGCGCTGGTATGTAATGAGCGGTCAGCCGGATAAAGAATGGCTCAGAGAGACTTTCACAACATCCGATGCTTTCAAATCGTTTCCCAGCGGTCATACTCAGAGCGCCGCTATGGTATTTTGCATTGTTATGCTCAAGGATGCTCTTGGAATTATAAATAAGAAAAGAATTGCCATGCTCTGGATATTCTCTGTTGTATGGACAGGTATTATCGCTATAAGCAGAATTATGGTTGGCGCCCATTTCTTCAGCGATGTTCTTATCGGCGGCACCATAGGATTCCTGTGCGTCATACTCGGAAGAGAAATATTCATCTGCAAAGGCTCACATATAAAAAGTCTTAAAGCAAAAGGAGAGGAAATCAAATGAAAAAGATATTCAAATCGGCAATAAGCATAATTCTCTGCCTCGTTCTGCTTACCTCATTTTCAGCTATCGGATTTGCCGATTCATCAAAAATTACGACCTGCGGCGATGACTGTGAATTCTATCCTACAATTATTGTTCCCGGTCTCGGTCAGTCGAGCGTAATTGTAACCGATGATAACGGCAATCCTCTTCTTGATAAAGAAGGTAACAAAGTAGCAGCATTTCCCGCATGGATTCAGATTGATAAGATAATATCCAAGGCATTGATGCCCGCTCTCACTTCTTTGGCAACTCAGCGCGATGCAGGTCTATCCGATGCTTTTGCCGATATTATCGATATGTGTTTCGGAATCAACGCCTGCGACCTCAATGCTCAGGTCGTGACAAATACCAAGGTTGAAAAATTCTATTATCCGTATTCGCAGTATTCCGATTATGAGGTCGGTCTTGTCAATATGCATATTCCTTTTGAACGCTATCCGACCGAACTGCCGCGTGACCATTTATATTATTTTGCTTATAATTCTTTTGGCAATCATATCGGCCTCGCTGATGAGCTGTATGAATTCATTCAGATGGTTAAAGAGCAGACTGGCCATGATAAAGTTAATCTCGTTCCTCTGAGCCAGGGTGCATCAATATTCAGCGCCATGCTTGAATATCATCCCGAGGTAATGGATCAGATTCATAAGGTTATGCTTGTCGTTCCCGCAATAAGCGGCTCGATTATTATCGGCGATGTTTTCAACGGCAGAATTAACTTCCTCGATAAGGATTACTTATATAACGGTTTCCTTGAAGAGCTCCGTCTTCTAGATGAATATACAGCAAGACTTATTGAGATACTTGTAAGGATTCTGCCCGACGAAGTGCTGATGGCAACGCTTGAAAAGGGCGTAAAGCATCTTGTCGAGAATACAATGATAAGAAGCACCAGTATGTGGGCGCTCTGCCCGCCTGAGGATTATCCTTCGGCCGCTGAGAAGTATCTTTCTTCTCCCGAGATGGCGAATATCCGTGAGCAGACCGACAGATACTATCAGGCTCAGCTTCACGCCTACGATAATATAAAGGCTCTGGTTGCAAAGGGCGCACAGGTTTTCGATGTTGCCGAGTATAATTTCCCTGTAATCAATGTCGGTGAAAGCTGGAATAAGATGAACGGAGACTTTATTATTCATCTGAATTCAACCTCCCTCGGTTCTTATTCGGCAAATTGCGGCGAGACTTTGCCCGAAGGCTATCAGCAGAAGAATACCAACTGCTCCGATCCGTCTCACAATCATATTTCTCCCGGTAATGTTGTCGACGCTTCCGCAGGTCTTCTTCCCGATACAACATTTTATTTCGATACAATGAGACATGATCTGACTCAGCATAACGATGTCATTCTAAAGCTTGCTATGCGCCTCATTGCGGATGATGAAATACAGGATGTTTATTCTTCACCCGATTTTCCGCAGTTCCTCTCGGGCAGAAACGTTCAGAAATTGCTTGAAATGATGGATACGGTGAAGCAATTAAAAGCGGATGGTAAGAGCAATGCGGAGATTGATGCCGCCGTGGCTGAAGCGCAGGCTGTCCTTGATGATAATCTCGCAACAGGTGAAGATATAAAGTCGTGCGAAGCAAAACTTGCCGAATGCCTTGTGAAAGCCGGCCAGATGAAAGCGGAGAAAGAAAAAGATCCTTCATTTCTTCGTAAGATCAGCCTCTTCCTTTATGAGAAATTCGGCACCAACGGCTTTTCCGAGATTCCCGGCCTTACCATAAAGAATTTCTTTGAGAAAATAAAAAGTATATTCGTAAAATAAAACGAGGTGAAATTATGGGATTTTTAGACAAACTCATCAGTAAAGAAGCTCAGGAAAAAATCAAAGCGACCGTCAAATCTGCGGCAGAGGTAGCCGAAGAGAAGCTCAAGGAAGCGGCAGAATTAGCTGAGGAGAAGAAAAAAGAAGCCTCATCTCAGTCGGCTTATTCTCCTGCTCAGGTTGCCGCGGATAACGGCGAGGAGTATTCTTCATCGTCAAATGCTCCGCGCCTTGTTAAGAAGCACAAAGAGCCCATTATTCCTTTTACGGGTACAGTAGGCAGCGATGTTTCAAAGAATAACTCGGTTGAGTATATTGAAGATCTGATCAATAAGAATCTTCCGGGTATCGAAATCAAAAAGAATGTCAATATTTCTGCGGCAAATGCCGAGCCCGGCAAGAAGTATGTTCCTGTCGATCTTGTTCTCATTAAGGATTCCAAGCCTGTTCTCGCACTTATAATCTGCAGCAAGAATAAATACAGGTTATACGGCGTTATCAATACTATGAACGCCTGCGAAGAAAAGGGACTTCCCGCCATTCGCTTCTTTAAGGAATTCGAGAATAAACCCGAGTATGTCATCGGCAGGATTAAAGCCGTTGCAAATTTTTAAATAAGAAGTAAACGATTGGCACATTATAAGCCTGTCGCTTGCATATAACAGCAGAGGAAATGCATTATGCCCTGCGGAGAACACAGCGCGGACTTTACTTTCAGCGTCTTGTAGGCGGCGGTCCGTGTACGGTTCGGTAAAGCCTGATACAGGCTTTCAAAGCCTATTTCCTCTGCTTTTAATTTTTGGTGATTTATGTCTTTGATAGATTTGCTTAAATCCCAAAGCGTGTGGGAGAATTATCACGATTATAAAGTTCTTAAAGGTAATATCTCATCCGCTGAAGAGAAGGATTTATTTGATTTCATTTCCGATAAAGAATATTTAACAGCCGTTGACAGAATTGTCTCCGGCAGTATTCTTTTGCCTGAAAGAAAGCTTATAGGCAAATCCGGCAGTTCAAAAAAACGTGCGGTATTCATTTTTCCTCGGGAGGAAAACTTTGTTTTCAAGCTGTTGACATATCTTCTCATGCGTGAGTATGACGGCATATTCTGCGATAATCTCTATTCTTTCAGAGTGAATAACGGAGTCAGAAATGCGGTTCATTTAATATTGAAAATACCGGATCTCAATGCGAAATATACTTATAAAGCCGATATCAGCGATTATTTTAATTCAATAGATTTGAATCTTCTCCTGCCGGAGCTTAAAGAAATCTTATCGGACGAACCGGAAGTATACAGCATTTTTGAAAACTCTCTGCTTAATGATAAATGTCTCGAAAACGGTCAAATAATTACGGCGAAAAAAGGTGTCATGGCAGGCGCTCCGTTTTCCGTTTTCCTTGCAAATATTTATCTTTCATCACTTGATTATATAATGAAAGAATCGGGCTTTACCTATGCAAGATACAGCGATGATATCCTGGTATTTGCCGATGATTATGATAGTGTATTGTCTGCTTCGTCAATAATAAAAGAATTCATTTTCGCAAGAGGACTCGAAATAAACCCCGATAAAGAACAGTTTACTTCTCCCGGCGAGGAATGGAGCTTTCTCGGTTTCAAATATCAGAACGGTAAGGTTGATGTTTCCGATGTCGCAAAAAAGAAGCTCAAAGCGAAAATCCGCCGGCGCGCCCGTTCAATCAAGCGCTGGCAGATAAGAAAAGATGCCTATCCCGATATGGCAATGAGAGCTTTCATTAAAGCGATCAACCGCAAGCTCTATTATTCAACCGATGTTAACGATCTTAATTGGTCAAGATGGTATTTTCCTTTTATCAATACTGATGAATCTCTTAAGGAAATTGATGCCTATATTCAGTATTGGGCGAGATTCCTGATTACGGGTAAACACAATAAATCGAATTATAATGTCACTTATTCCGCTCTTAAAGAAGCAGGCTTAATAACCCTTGTGAATTCCTGGTATAAGTTCAGAAAGAACGGACCTGATTCTTGACATTGAATATATATTGTAATAGAATTTAATTATATTACAGGAGGTAAAGATAATGAAAAAATTATTATCGATTGTTATGGCTGTGATTATGACTGTGGGA
>CAMUZD010000024.1 GCA_947165115.1 uncultured Clostridia bacterium | reverse complement strand
TTCCGTTCATTCGTCTTTGTTATTTATCAGTTCGATTATTATTTTATATTGAGTTTCCCGATTTTTTCGGTTACATCGTTGATAAGCGCTGCAGTGGAGAAATCGGGAACGCCCGCAACCTGATTCTCGCATTTATTCATGGGAACAAGAATCCGCACGGCATCGGCCTGACCGACCGCAACTGCCATCTCAGGCGTGATTTCACCGCAGAGTGAATCTGCTATTACGATTCCGACCGGTCCGATAATTACATCCGCGCTGCGGCAGGCAACTTTTACGGGATTTTCGCCTGTTGCGGCGTTGTCCGCGCCCGCTTTGAGCATAGCGAGAGTCGCCGCGGAATTCGTGCCGACTGCGGTTATTTCAGCACCTTCGAATTTTGATTTCACCGATTTAATTATCTGGGCTCCAAGCTGACCGCCCTGCCCGTCAATCACAAGAATTCTCATATTTCTTTCCTCAATAAACCAGATTTATCGGCTTGCCTTCGGCGAATGCTCTGATATTCTCTTTGCAGATTTCCATCAGGCGCACACGCGTTTCATAGCCCGCCCAGGCAATATGCGGAGTAATCGAGCAATTCGGCAGGGAGCAGAGCGGATTATCCTTCTCGGGCGGCTCCTTACGCATGACATCGAGCCCCGCCGCGGCTATAACACCGTTTTTCAGAGCATCCGCGAGCGCGTTTTCATCGATAACCGGACCGCGCGAGGTGTTTATCAGCATTGCCGTCTTTTTCATTTTCGCGAGAAAATCTGCATTAACCATATCCTGCGTTTCGGGAGTGAGCGGAGTATGAATCGTGATAAAATCCGAATTTGCAATGAGCGTTTCCCTGTCCGTGAATTCAACTCCGTCGGTCGGCTGAGGGTGATTGGTCTGCGCGAGAACTTTCATACCGTATGCGTTAGCGATTTTTGCGACCGCTTTTCCGATTTTGCCGAAGCCGATAATGCCGAGAGTCTTGCCGTCAAGCTCATAAATCGGGGCAACCTGATATGAGAAATCGGGGTTTGCCGCCCATTCGCCCGCGTGAACGGATGCGGAATGCTCGGCAACTCTGTTTGTGTAAGCGATTATGTGGGCGAAGGCATTCTGCGCGACAGCCATCGTGCTGTAAGTCGGGATATTGCAGACGGGCACACCGATTTCTCTGCTGTATTCCCAGTCAACGACATTATAGCCCGTGCTCAGCAGACCGACATATTTAAGATTTTCAATCTTCTCAAGCGTTGCTCTCGTCAGCGGCGTTTTGTTTGTGATTATCGTGTCGCAGCCCGCGCAACGCTCGTCGATAAGCTCCGCGGGGGTGCGGTCATAGACCGTATATTCGCCGTATTCGCCGAGCCAGTCCCATGAGAGATCACCCGGATTTTCGGCATATCCGTCAAGAATTACGATTTTCATTTTCTTCACCTCATGCCGATTATATCACATATTTTCACCGATTGCATCAGTTTTTTTGCTGAAACAAATATAAGTATTCATTTAATTAAATAATGCCGGTCAATGACCGGCAAATATCGAATGCTTTTTATCAAAGGAAAAACTGAATTATCGCAGCAATAAGAGCAAGAATTGCGATGATCAGTCCGGCAGTTGCTTTGATAGTTGTACTTTTGTCATTTTTGATAGAATCCAGTTGAGAAAACAAATCCGCAATCAGCTTATCATATTCACTGTTCTTTTCAGTTTGAGAAGCAATGTGCGCGTCCTGAGCTTCATTTTTCTCTATATTCTCAGCGAGAATTCTGTCATGCTCTGTGTCTTTATCCACAAGAGATTCAATAGCAACATCTTGCTCGCTGTTTTTTTCCAAGCTCTTTTTCAAAAGCTCATCCTGGACCTTATCCTTTTCAGCTCTTTCAGCAATCAGCTTGTCCTGCTCTGTATTCTTATCCGCCTGCAATTTGATAGCAGAATCCTGCTCGGAATCCTTCTCTTCTGTTTTTTTTAGGCGCTCGTCCTGTTCTTTGTCTTTTTTTGCTTGCTCCGCTATTTCATCATCCTGTTTTTTATTCTTATCCTCTGCTTTTTTCAAACGCTCATCTTGTTCAGCGTTGTGCTTTTCGGCCAAAGCGGCTTTTTCTTCCAACCGTTTTGATCTTTCGAAGCTTTTATTTATGGCTTCAACATGGCTGTCGATTTCTGCCCGGAGCTTATCCAGCTTTATATTTGCATCCTGCTGCGCTTTTAATTGAGCAGCCACATTCTGCATTTCTTTTCTGGCAAACTCCGACATTTCTTCAGCTGAAGCATCCCTTAACATCATCTCCAACTGCTGCAGGATAGTCCTGCTTGAAGCTGTGTTTGCACACCCCATCAAAAACAACATTTTAGCAAGTTCTACAATCTGTAACTGATGCTCCTGTGTAATTTTCAGCGCTTCCATCTGACCAGACTGAGCTTCAGCCATGCTTTCTAATGCCTTTGCCTCTTTTGTCATTGCTTTTGCAAGATCAACCTGAGTATCGGACATATCACTGAGACCTGTCTGCAAAGCATCTATAGCCTTCCCCTTTTTGAACCATCCCGTTTCTTTAGATGCAGCATCATCAGCAGAATCCTTTGCTTTCTCAGCTTTTTTAAGAGCATTTCCGGCCGCTTTTGCTGCACCTTTTTGTTCTTCTTGCGCAGCCTTGGCTTTTTCCTCTGCAGCAAGCATTTTTTTATCTATTTTTGCAATCTGTTCAATAACCGCAGTCACAGCCGCAGGAAATTGATCCGGGGTGATGCCGGTTAAATCCGGCAAGTTTAAATCTGTTTTCCTTTTCTCTGGCAGTCCCATTTTAATCCTCCGAATCATTTATTTTTGGTGTGTCATCCGAAAACAATTCCTCAACAAGACCAGGATTTTTCTCTTCAACTTTCTTAGATAAAGCTTTTATAGTCTCAAGGCTTTTCGCTATTTTCACCCACTCGTCCGAAAAATAATTTACGCTGAAAATCATTGTTTCATATGCTTCGGCAATTGTCTTCTCAGTGTCTGCACAACTTTGCCACATTTCCGCCTCGATTCTATCCATGTTTTCTATTCCAAGCCACATATCCATCTGAATATAGCAAAGTTTAGCATTTGTCAAGTTCAGCATCTGACTGTAAAGAATGACTCTTTCGTTTTCAAGTCTTTCCTTCTTCTGACCCATCTTCACATCCGTAAACACTGCAAGTGCAAATCTTCCTATTCCAACAAAGTTTACATTCAAAATGAAGCTTGAAACAAACGCCACAGGATTACCCGCTGATTTTCCGGCTGATTTGACTGCGGCAACAGCCATATCACAAGCCATAAATGTTCCGGAAGCAATGGTCATCATGCGCTCAACGGTGCGATTTCCGACAGGCGCAATCTTTCTCCAATCGAGATGAAGAATGTCTGAAAATTTTCTGATCTTATTCTCTCTCAACTCCACAACCAGTCTTCTGATTGAATAGAAGGAACGCACAATCACCTCATTGAGAATAATCGGTAACATCTGCTTTTTCAATATTCCTATGCCAGTTCTCAAATCAAGACCGACAACAGAATCTTTAATTATTTTTCCGTTTTTATCTCTTTTTGCAAACAGTGTTCCGTTGAAAATCTTTGATATCAGCTGAGATATAGTTATATCCTGGTTTCCGTTTTTTAATTTGATTAAGCTGAACGGCGGAAGAACCGAAAGCTCTTTAGCAAGAGCCAGAATAGGCCCGGGAATTCCGGTCCCTTTTCCAGCTGAGCTATGAGAGCCGGCCATATCGCTAACCAGATGAAGAAACCAATCTACCGTTGCATAAGCGAGCTTTTTGGGAATTGTATCTGCTATTCTGGTTTTATCTTTTACCGGCACAACAATAAACTTACCGGTAACATCTGTTCCATAGCACATTTCGGTAAATTGAGTCAAAATAGAAAATGCAAGCCCAACAATTGTCGGATGGTGAGCAAAATCTCTGAGATGATGCTGAAGGCCACCACCGAAATCACCGAGGTTGGGATCGCTTGCAAAATTTTTGGTTTTTTGTTCAAGCTTTTTGATAGCCTTCTCGAGATTATCCTCTCCACTGACCTTCTTTACAAATTTATCAACGGTTTTGCTACCCCATTCCCTGCACTCCGCAAGATCCAATTCTCCCACAAATACCGCATCAATTATCCCGCATAGTACACCGCTGGCTATCGCGACTGTGTAATCAATTTTATCGGCATGGTTGGTAAGATTGTCAATTTTCGAATTCAGCTTATCTGCATAGGCTTCGCATTCTGCTATTTGCTCATCTACCGCCTGGATCCTTTTTTGTATTTCCTCATGCTTATGCTGGTTGTTTGCTTGAACCGTCATCGGAACAACAACGGTGAATTCCACACTTATCTCTTCGTCCTGAACTTTTATAGGTGCTATTTTCTGCATAACATTACTCCCCTGCAATAACTAATTATGACCGGTCAACTGTCTTAAAAAACATGCCACAAATGAAGCAGACCTTATAATGGAAACATCCCTTTTTAAACGACCCGCAGGATGATCCTGCGGGTTTTGCATAAAAGTGTTGTTATTTGCCGAATACGGCGGCTATTTCTTCGCCTGTAAGGTGATTCTTTTTCAACAGTTCATCGGCGAGCTTTTGCACCATATCTTTGCCTTCGCGGATTATTTCAACAGTTTTCTTCATTTCCTCGTTGATTATCTTATCCGCTTTTTCAAGATACTCGTTTCCGAGAGCGGTGTTGGATATCTTTTCAAACGAAACGGAAATCATTCTTGTTTCATCCATTCCGTAATAACACAGCATGCTGAGAGCTACATTTGTTGCGTTTTGAAGATCGCTGGACGCTCCTGTGTTGACGGAGGCTTCTTTTCCGAAAAAGACTTCTTCCGCCGCTCTGCCCGCCAATGCCGAGCGGATTCTGGCCAGCAATTCCTCTTTGTTGAACTGTCCCTTGTTTTCTGTATTTTCATGCTGCATATATCCGCCAAAATTGCCTCTGGATTCTATAGTAATATAAGAGGGCTTCTCGCCGGAAATCCAAGCGACGTAGGCGTGGCCCGATTCATGAATAGCTACAGATTTATAGTAGTCTTCACCGAAATCATGTTTCTCGCCATGCAAAAACTCTTCAAGTGCATTAAGAAGGTCATTTCCGTTAGGCTTGCGTGATTCTTTATGAGCGTTTCTGTAAGCAAGATCAACAACATTCTGAATAATCGCTATGCTGGTGCCGGGCGTTCTGGCAGCAATATTATGGATTACATCTTCGCTGGTATCTACAAAGCCCTTTTTAGGCAGAACTCTATGAAGAAAATCTTCTCTCTCGCTCTCATCAGGCAAGTCAACAAGAATTCTGTTGTCGAATCTTCTTACCAGCGCGGGGTCAAGCGAGGTTGCGCTGCCCTCGAGGCTGTAGTTCGTAGCGGCCAGCACAAAAACCGGATGATTTATATCTACTCTGAAGCCATCAAATTCGGTTAAAAATGCATTGAGGACTGATTCTACATGTGGATTCTGTCCGTTCCTTGTTTTTCCTATTGCATCTATTTCGTCAACAAAAATGATTGCCGGCGCTTTTGCCTTGGCTTTTGCAAACAGATTGCGGACATTCTGCTCGCTTTGACCAAGCCACTTATCAAGGAATTCGGTTGCCGAGGTCTGAATAAAGGATACATCTGATTCTCCCGCCATCGCTCTGGCAAGCATTGTTTTGCCTGTGCCGGGTGGCCCGTAGAGAAGGACTCCTTTTGCAGGCTTTCCGCCGTTTCTTATGAACTTCCTTGGATTCGAAAGATATTTAATAAAATACTTGAGCTCTTCTTTTGCGTTCTTTGCTCCGATAACATCCGAAAACCTTTCCGACGGTCTCTCATCATCGGATAAGAAATTTACATCATTAAAGAAATCTTTGTTTCTCTTTTTGGCCAGCGAGTGAAATCTAACGGTTAATGTGCTGCCGATTCTTTCCTGAGAAGTATTATAATCAATGTAATAACCTGATTTGCTGAGCATATCAACTTTTTTCTCCAGATTAATGGAATCTGCAATTTCCGTTATCTCGCGATTCATTGATTCAGAAACATCGGATTTGATAAAACCTGACGCGCCTTTTTTATAATAAAGCATTCTGTCTGTTTCTGTAAGAGAATCCCCGGATTCAAGCACATACAAGCAGGTGTCTTCCTGTAATTCGGCAACCATATCAAAAGCCTTGACTCCAACCGAATCCAGATCATCTATGCTCACGCCTCTCTGACCTTTTTCTGATATACCAAAGGTGAGATCGATAATAATCATGGTGGGATTCAGCTTTGTATATTCTACCAAATCCTCCGCATTATCAAAAAACTTAACTGAATAGTTTTTTGGTAATGAGAATGCTTTTCGGCTGTCTTCTTCACACAGTATACCGATCTCAACAACAGATTCATTTTCAAATAATTCTTTGATTTCGATATCACATGAATCAATGTCAATCTCAAACTTTATGGCCTCTGCGTTATCTACAAGATCTTCGTGACTTTCAATCTGAAATGCTATTTCGAACAGTTCATTTTTTATGAAGTCCCGACTTTGACTCATTGCAATTCGTGGATCAATTCTTCCGCCCTTATTGAAAAGGAAGAGAAGTGGCAGCTTTGGGTCAAGAGTTGTAATTAAACTGTGTTGGTCCTTGATCTGATCGGTCGTTATTTCAAACTTCTCTTTCACTATCTCAGCAATCTGCTCTGTCCCCAAGTGGCGGAACATAATAATGTTTTCCATCGGAATTCTCGAACAAATCTCAATGGGAAAAACCGGCTTGTCAGTATTGGGGTTCTTCTCATTTTGCAATGCGGCAAGAATGGTTTCTTTTGCTGTTTTTGTAACATTTCCGTAATTCTTTTCATATATACTGCCGCAAGAATTTGATGTGAAAATAATTATGGTATTGCTGAAATCAGTTTTTGTTTCATTGTGCTGATTTTCCAGAACACCGAGATCAAGTATCTGAAGAACAATCTGTAATGTATATGTATTAGCTTTTTCAATCTCATCAAATACCAATATGCATTTATGATGACGTTCAACGAAATCAATTAATTGTTCTCTGTTAAACTTTACCCCTTTATCGTTGTTATCTGCATTTCCAATAAAACTCTCATAAGACTGATTGGAAGAGTATTCGCCCATGTTAAATATTTTGCATGGTATATTCAAGCTTTCCGCTGCTGTCCGAGCAAGTTGGAATTCTCCGACACCCGGAGGGCCTACAAAAAGGAAAATAGCCTTTGGCTTTTTATAAAAGCTGTCCGAAAGAACGTCTCCCTGGAAACATCCCCTGAAGAACTCTACGACCGCATCTTCCTGCCCTTTAACAGCATTAAGCAAGTCAATTCGTAATTTCCTGTATATTCTGGAAAGTTCAAGCAAATCCGGTTGCTTTTCCTCTTCAGATTCATCAACTGGTAATTTCTCTGCTTCTTTTTCTTCGTCCGATTCTGTATTATCTTCAAGTCCGCCATTGTCTTTGTTTTGATTATCTGCACTCATTACTTCAGCAGATTCATTTTTCTCTTTTGTAAAACTAAGGATTGCATCAAGTGATGAATCCATACCAAACAAAGATAAGAAATCGTTTTGCAATGCGTCAATTAAAGCTTTGAGAAAAGCAAAAGAACTCTCGTTGTTGTTATCCTCTTTACTCAAAGCGTTATTGCAAAGGACATTGGCGCTATCATCAGGCTCAAAATAACTGATCACCAAGTTCAAACCTTGCTTAATCAATCTTGGCTGGATTGCTTTTTCTTTAAACGCTTTCCGTGCACCCTCGAGATCTTCAATACTTTCCGAGTCCGGCATTAGTACTTTCAACGTTGCTTCCTTCATCTCGAGAAGACTTGCATATCCAAATAATATCTGCAACCATAAAGAGCTCTCATTTGCATCCAATTTTTTGCCCAATTCATATACGGTTTCAATTACATTTTTAAAACCTGTTCCCATAGTTAATATAACTCCTTCAATAGTAAATAAGCCGCAGCTAAATCAATAGCTGCAGCAAAGATTCTTTTCCGATTAACCCCAAAGACCTTTCATAAAGTGGGGATAAGCATCTCCACCAATAATAACAAGGTTGCCGACAAGTCTGAATACTTCTTCTCCGCATGTATCGGGTTCGACAACCGCATCATCAGCAAGAGTAACCATATGATATTCTTCATCTACATAAAACTTTGCCCATCTGTAATCTTTGTTTACTTCAGAGCAAATCTTATACATTAGTTCTGTCTTTTCTTCAGGGAAATTAACATAACCAAATGTACGAAGACCGATTGTTTCGCCCTCATCAAAAATAACAAGAACCTCTATTCCTGGATCCATATTCTTGGTGGCCGATTTAATTCTAATAAGATTTTTTTCTTCGTTAGCCTCATATCCGACACCTTTGGAATCGAGAAATGCCATTGTCATTTTCATGTTGATGTTCATAAAACACCCTCCTTTAATTTTTTAATATTATATAATTTTACAATATAATTGTCAATGGTTTTTGTTTAATATGTTGAAACTTTTTTTCAATAAATGCATTTACCGGACGAGAGAAGCCTTCTCCCTTTTTTATTAATGTATTGACACTTTTGCAATAAAAAAAGTATAATATAGGCGGATTAAATTCAAGGAGGTCTTGTTATGGAACAGCAGGGTCGTCAGAAGAATGTTACCGGTCAGGGCAAGCCGATTGAAAAACGCGGCGAAGGCCTCGGATCGGGTCCTGTCGGCAGGCAGGAAGGTTATCACGGCAGAGGCAATCCGTCACCGTCATCCGGCGGTTCGCAGGGCGGAGGCGGTCCCGTGCGCTCGGGCGGCGCCAGAAAAGGCGGAATTATCGCGATAATTCTCGCTCTGCTTCTCGGAGGCGGCGGATTCGGACTCAGCGGTCTGCTCGGCGGCGGAAACGAGACGCCGACAAATAATATTTCCACTCCGACAGCGAGCATTTTCAGCGCATTCACGAACAGCGCCGTTTCATCCGACTGGGTGACAACCGCAAACACCGGCAAGCTCGATAAGACGGTTGCCGAAGGCGCGCGCGCAAAGAGAACCGTCATTTACGGCGACAGCAGAGATAAAGCGACCGTTATGGTCTATATGTGCGGCACCGACCTTGAAACAAAGGGCGGCATGGCGAGCAACGATATGAAGGAAATGGCGGCGGCAACGCTCGGCAGCAATGTCGATGTTATAATCTATACCGGCGGCTGCACTTCCTGGAAAATCAGCCAGATAAGCAACAGCGTGAACCAGATATGGAAAATCGCGAACGGCAAGATGCAGTGCCTGGTTCAGAATGACGGCAGAGACCCGATGACCAAGGCGGCTACTCTGACCAAATTCATAAATTACTGCACGAAGAACTATCCCGCAAACCGCAATATGCTCATAATGTGGGATCACGGCGGCGGCTCGATTTCCGGTTTCGGATATGATGAGAGAAACAAGACCGCGGGTTCGCTCACTCTCAAGGGTATCAACGACGCTCTCAAGGCCTCGGGCACAAAATTCGATTTCATCGGCTTTGACGCCTGCCTTATGGGAACTCTCGAAAACGCCCTTATGCTCGATAACTATGCCGATTATCTTATCGGCTCGGAAGAGACCGAGCCCGGCGTCGGCTGGTATTATACCAACTGGCTGACCGCCCTTTCAAAGAATCCCTCGATGGAGACTCTTGAAATCGGTAAGATCATCGTTGATGATTTTGTAAGCTTCTGCAATCAGAAGTGCCCCGGCCAGAAGACCACTCTTTCTGTGGTTGACCTCGCGGAGCTCACCGCGACCGTTCCCTCCGAATTCAGCAAATTTGCGACCGAGACCGTTTCAACGCTCAAGAGCAACGATTATAAAGTAATCTCCGATGCGAGAGCAAATACGCGTGAATTCGCGGTTTCGAGCAAGACGGACCAGATTGACCTCGTTCACCTCGCATACAATATCGGCACCGATGACGCGAAAGGTCTCGCGGATGCGATTCTCGGCGCGGTCAAATACAATAAGACTTCATCATCCATAAGCAACGCATACGGCCTCGCAATTTACTTCCCGTATAAGAAGACTTCGAGAGTTGAGAGCGCGGTTCAGGCTTATGAATCGCTCGATATCGACAGCAACTATACCGAATGTATCAAATCCTTCGCTTCACTCGAGCTTGCAGGTCAGGTAGTGGCCCAGGATACGCAGGCATCTTCGCCGCTGCCCTCGCTCCTCGGTCAGTTTGCAGGCCAGTCGCCCGCTTCGAGCATTGATATCACGAGCCTGCTCGGCAGCTTCCTCGGCGGCGGTGCAACTTCATCCTCCTCGAGCCTCGGCGGCCTCGGTGATCTCGCAGGCCTTGCCGGTTCGTTCCTCGGCAGAAATCTTGATGTTGACCTTGCGGCCGCAACAATTTCGGGCAACCAGCTCGATACCTCAAACTTCGCCTGGACAAAGGTTGACGGCAATTATCAGATGACTCTCAGCGAGAGCCAGTGGAAGCAGATTCAGTCGCTTGAACTCAATCTCTTCTATGATGACGGCGAAGGCTATATTGATATGGGCTTTGACAATGTGTATAAAATCACGGACGAAGGCGTTCTTATCAGCGATTTCGGCGGCACCTGGCTCGCAATTGACGACCAGCCCGTTCCCTATTATCATATCGATACATATAAGGATACGACCACCGGCAGAGTGCCCGTCCTGCTCAACGGCGACAGGGCAAATCTGATTATCGTATTCGATAAAGAGCATCCCGAGGGATACATTGCAGGTGCGCGCATGGATTACAGAGACGGTGAAACCGAAACCGTCGCCAAGGGTATGGAAGCGCTCAAGAATGGCGATAAGATTGAATTCGTCTGCGACTATTATACCTATGACGGCGAATATCAGGATTCCTACCGCATGGGCGATACGCTCATTTACAACGGCGAGCACAAGATTTCCGATGTCTATGTTCCGAATCCCGAAAAATGCTCTGCCACCTATCTTATGACAGACAGCTACGATAACGAATACTGGACGCCGGTTATCCCGAATGACTGATATGAATAAAGTCGTTCTGATACTTGTTGACGGGATGCGCCCGGATTCCCTTGAGGCATGCGGGCATCCCTTCGTAACAGAAATGCTTTCCGAAAGCGTGTATTTCCCGAATGCGCAGACGGTTATTCCGTCGGTCACTCTCCCCTGCCACATGTCGCTGTTTCACTCGGTAACTCCCGAGCGGCACGGAATTCTCACGAATACCTATGTGCCGCAGGTGAGGCCGGTCAACGGAATCTGCGAAGTCCTGCGCAGGGCAGATAAGAAATGCGCCCTCTTCTATAACTGGGAGGAAATCAAGGATCTGGCGCGCCCCGATTCGCTCGCATATTCCTGCTATGTTTCAGGCCACGTTTACGGCTATGAAAACGCGAATCCGCGCCTTGCAGGTATCGCGAAGGATTATATTGCCTCGGATCTGCCCGATTTCACCTTTGTCTATCTCGGCTGGTCCGATGCGGCGGGCCATAATTCGGGCTGGATGAGCGATGAATATTTACGCGCGGTGAACGGCAGCTGGGACTGCATTGAAAATATATGCAGAGGCATTCCCGATGACTATACCGTCATCGTCACTGCGGATCACGGCGGCCACGCGAGAACTCACGGCTATGACACACCCGAGGATATGATGATTCCGGTTATCGTCCGCCTGCCGTCAAAAGCAGGCGGCGTCAAGGACGGCGGCAGCATTCTCGACATCGCGCCCACAATCAATTCCCTGCTCGGCGTCGATTCAGATCCCGAATGGGAAGGCAAAATACTTGATGTATAAAAAAGAGGCTGCCTGCGGGCAGTCTCTTTGATTTCGGGATGCTTTGACTGTTGAAATACACTGCATTTTCGTTTATAATATTATTGTGAATTTCACAAATCCGTTTTTAAGAGGGATAATATGAAAAGAAAAGCAGTAAAGATTGTTTCGGTTTTGCTTGCAATGATTATGCTCACGGGTGCGCTCTGCCTGAATTCCTCCGGCGCGACGGCGGAGACGGTCCACCAATACGGCAAAGAGGGCGGCTACCTCGCAATCGGCGACAGCATTTCGCGCGGCTGCGGAGCGGACGGCTTCTATATC
>CAMUZD010000023.1 GCA_947165115.1 uncultured Clostridia bacterium | reverse complement strand
GAAAAGCCCCATGCTGTTGATTCTGGCAAACATGTATTAACTCCGTATAATAAAAATTTCCGGTTTGGCCCTCTCCGAGAACGGAGAGGGTGGCAAGCGGATTATTTGATTATATGATGCTCCGCATATCCTTGGGGCGGGGCGCCGCGGTCGTCGCCCCCTACGATTGCATTATAATTCTGAATTCTTAACTCTTAATTCTGAATCATACTCGTAAACTTGCGATTCTTCGGCATAAATGCCTCAGAATGACAGTATCATTTATACGTCGCTGTCTTTCAGCAGCGGCGCGTTTCTGTCCTTGTCGCTGAGGACGGGCTCAACCTCTCCCCAGTCAATGCCGATATCCGGATCGTCGTATCTTATGCTTCTGTCGTTTTCGGGGGAATAGAGCTCGTCGACCTTGTAGGATAATTCCACGTCGTCTGTCAGCGCGACAAAGCCGTGAAGGCAGCCCTTCGGAATATAAAGCATGAGCTTGTTCTCCGCCGAGAGCAGAACCTTGACGTGCTTCATATATGTCGGGGAATCCCTGCGGATATCGACCGCGACATCGATGATTTCTCCGTGTGTGCAGGAGACGAGCTTCGCCTGGGCGGCGGGCGCCTTCTGGCAGTGAAGCCCCCTGAGCGTGCCTTTTCTGGCGGAATACGAGCGGTTATCCTGAACGAATACGGTGTCTATGCCGATTTCAGAGAACGCCTTTGTCGAATAATTCTCATAAAACCAGCCTCTGGAATCGCCGAATACCTTCGGCTCGATTATATATACTCCGTCAACTGCGGTTTCTTTTTTATTCATAAATTACTCCGTTTTCGGTGCCCCAGCGCGGTCTCTCGCCGGGCTTGTCGGATGAATAGAGAATCTTGCTCTCGGCAACAGCCATCAGATGCTGGCCGTAGCTCGAATTGCCGTATTTCTTCGCCGCGGCAATCAGCTTCTTCTTGGTTATCCATCTCATATTGTAGGCGATTTCCTCGGGGGCGGAAATCTGGATGCCCTGAAGCTTCTCAATCTGCCTGATGAAATTCGAGGCGTCGTTGAGCGAATCGACAGTTCCCGTATCGAGCCAGGCGTAACCTCTGCCGAGGAGCTTGACATCGAGGTCGCCCTTGTCGAGATAAATCTGATTTATATCTGAAATCTCAAGCTCGCCTCTCGCCGAGGGAGTCAGATTCTTGGCGTATTCGACAACTCTGTTATCATAGAAATACAGGCCCGTCACGGCGTAATTCGACTTGGGCTCCGCCGGCTTTTCGACTATCGAGACGGGCGCGCCGTTTTCATCGAATTCAACCACGCCGAACTGCTGCGGATTATCCACATAGTAGCCGAATATGGTCGCTCTGCCCTCGTTCTTCGCCGCCATTCTCAGCAGATGGCCGAGGCCGCTGCCGTAAAAGATATTGTCGCCGAGCACCATCGCAACGCTGTCGTCGCCGATAAAGCTCTCGCCGATGATGAACGCCTGGGCGAGGCCGTCGGGGCTGTCCTGAACCGCGTAATTGAGATTCAGGCCGAACTGCGAGCCGTTGCCGAGCAGCTCGAGGAATTTCGGCGTGTCGGTCGGGGTGGATATAATAAGTATATCCCTTATGCCGGCGAGCATAAGAGTTGAGAGCGGATAATAAATCATCGGTTTATCGTAAACGGGCAGAAGCTGTTTACTTGTGACAAGAGTAAGGGGATAAAGTCTTGTGCCTGAGCCGCCTGCAAGAATTATACCTTTCACGTTATCGCTTCCTTTTTTTGCGGAAGACCCCGATTTGCTCGGGCTTCCCCATTATAAAAATATTAAGTAAATAATATCATTTTTAATAAAAAAAGTCAATTACAGTGTTGTAACCGCCGATTTACTTGACAATTCCAATCTATAAATATATAATTTGTTTTACGGAAAGAGTGAGGAGTTAAAAATGCAGGAAGTTATATATAAAGAGATTAAAAAGATTACCGGCTTCAATAATCCGGACAGCAGCTACAGCCCGATGTTTTCGACAATCGGCCTGTGCGTTTCGCCCAACAGAAACGGCGTGAGCAATCTCTGGCTGAGTTACAATTCCGCCACGAGAAGCATATTCAATGAGCTTATTTCCCTTCCCTATCCGCTGAATACCAGGGAATCGAGCGTCTACCGCCTGATTTTCGGATTCAACAAGGGCCGTCTCGCCTTCTGGAAAAACGACGGCTTCATGTTTGAATGCGAGGGAGTGGACGAGCTCAGGATGCTGACCTCCGTCTCATCGGGCACCGCCGATTTATGGAAGGAAGCGGACTCCGACGAGGAGTATCTGATTCTCCACGGCTATTCGCTCAATCAGGCTCCCGAGGATCCCGATTCCGTCGTCCCGTTCATCTTCGGCGTGCGCGCGATAAGCGGAACTATCGACACCTCCGACGGCTATAAAATCAGGGCCGGCGCAGACGGCAAAATCGCCATTGCCTGCGATTTTGAGGCGCTCAAGGCCACCTCAAAATATGTGCGCAATATCCTCATGACCTCGCCCGCTTCGGTTGACGAGGCGGCGCTTCTCTGCCGCAGATGGCTCAGGAACAACTCGCGCTCATTTGAGTATGAGGCGAAGAATGAGGCCGAGATAAAGAATATCGCCCGCGCGGTCAAGGGCATGCTCTTCAACTATTCCAAGGCCCAGGGCTCGCTCGAAAACTGCGTGACGCCCTTCCCCTCGAGAGGGACGAAGGCATACACTTCCGTCTGGGATGTCTTTTTCGGCAATCTCGGCTACGGCCTGCTTGGCACCAACAACAGCAAGGATTTCATCAAGCAGATTGCCCGCAGATCAAGGGCGGACGGCAAGATTTCCGGCAAGCTCTGCTCGACTTTCGAGAGCAATGATTACCGCCTCTATCCGCTTTTCGGCAGGGCGATAATCAGAGAGATAGATTTTGATTTCGGCTTCGGCTGGGATGTTCTCCCCGCGCTTGAGGAAAATAATAAATGGTGGCTGACCGCGAGAATATCCGACTGCGGCCTGATATTCGAGGAGATTGAAAAGCGCCCGGTCATCACTATCGCCGTCAACGCGTTTTTCCTTGACCAGCTCAGGGCTACCGCCGAGCTCGCGACTATGCTCGGCCTCGAGGAAAAGGTTGAAAAATGGACCGAGGACGCCGCGCGCCTCGAAGAGAATATCATAAAGAATTTCTATGATAAAGAGAATAATGTTTTCAACACCGTCTATTTCAATATGGAAAACGCGACGCGTCTCGACGCTGACAATTCCGATGAGTTTGCGTCATTCATCCCCCTCTGGGCGGGAATAAACATCGGCGAAGAGAATGCAAAAAAGATGGTCGAAGAGATCGTGGTTCCCTTCGAAACGGTAAATCCCGAGCAGACCGCAATCAAGCTCGAGATTCTCAGAAAATACGGTTTCAGCGAGGAATATGACAGGACGAAGGCGGATTACATAAAATCCTGCTCCGCTCCCGGAATCTTCGACAACAGCCTCGCCTGCGCGCTTTATCTGCGTCTGATAAGCGAGGAAGTAGACATATAAAAATAAAGACAGCAAAAGGACTTGAGCGAATGCCCAAGTCCTTGATTTTTGCTTATTTAATCATATCGTGTTTCAGGATATAGTCCACCGTCTCGTCAACGGTCGTGAAAGCGAGAGCGACCGAGGTATCGGCGGCGCCGTAGTAAATCGCGATTCTGCCGGTATCGGCGTCCGTGAGCGCGGCGCAGGGGAATACCACATTCGGAACATCGCCGACGGTCTCATATAATTCATGCGGCGCGAGCAGGAAGGAATCGGCTCTGTGAAGCATCTTTGAGGGATCGTCGATATCGAGAATCGCGGCGCCCATGCTGTAGGTGAAGCCGTTGCAGCTCGTGATAACTCCGTGATAGAATGCGAGCCAGCCGATATCCGTCTCAATCGGAGTCGGGCCCGCGCCGACCTTCGTCATCTCCCAGTTTCTGACCGGTCCCATGACGAATCTGTATTTGCCCCAGTATTTCAGGTCGGGACTGTGCTGGATGAAGATATCGCCGTAGGGGGTGTGGCCTCTGTCGCAGGGGCGCACAAGCAGCACATATTCGCCGTTTATCTTTCGCGGGAAAAGCACGCCGTTGCGCGCGACGGGATAGGTCGCGTCCTCAAGCTGCTCCCAGGTCTCAAAATCATCCGTAACAGCGATGCCGATGGTTGTGCCGTGAGGCGTGAGGTTGACCCAGCTCAGATAATATCTGCCGTCGATTTCGCAGATTCTCGGGTCATAGCCGTTGAAAATCTTCTTTTCGCTGAGCTCCCAGTGGACCGCGTCCTTGCTGAAGCCCGTAACGATAATCTGGTCTCTCGTTCTGTCGTCAACTCTGAAAACGCCCGCGAAGCCGTCGCCGTAGGGAACGACCGCGGAATTGAAAATGCTGTTTGCGAAGAAGAGATTGTCGCGCGTGATTATCGGATTGCCCGAGTAGCGCCAGACGGGATACTCATATCCCTCGGGTTTGTTCTCCCAGGGTAAATCCGGAATCGAACCGCCGATAATTTTTGCCATAATAACACCGCCTTAACAAGTATGATTACGATAGATATTTTATTTTATTTACGACCTGTTGTCAATACTGTTATTTATATCTGTTGTATCTGCGGAATTTGTGGTATAATATCATCGAAAAAACTGACGGGACGTGATGAAATGTTAAATGAACTGCTCGCCTCGCGCAATCTTCCGCCTCTGAAATCCCGCGGAGAAATGCTTGAAATCCTGCAGCGCGAGGTTTACGGCTTCCTTCCGCCGAAGCCAGATTCGGTAAGCTTTGATGTCGAGAAGGATACCATCCGCAGATTCTGCGCGGGCAAGGCCGACTGCGACAGAGTCACCGTGAAATGCAGCGTCGCGGGCGGAGAATTCTCATTCCCGATTCTCGCGACGATTCCCAACGACAGAACGAAGGGAAAATACCCGTTTTTTATCCATATAAATTTCCGCCCCGACAATCCCGACAGATATATGCCGACCGAGGAGATTATCGATAACGGCTTTGCGCTGATTTCGCTCTGCTATACCGACATCACAAGCGATGACGGCGATTTCACGGACGGCCTCGCCGGAGTGCTTTATCCCGGCGGAAAGCGGCCTGCCGACGGCGCGGGAAAAATCGCCATGTGGGCGTGGGCGGCGATGCGCGCTCTTGATTACGCCGAAACGCTCGGCGACACTCTCGACCTTGACCGCGCCTGCGTCTGCGGGCATTCGCGCCTCGGAAAGACCGCGCTCTTCACCGCGGCGGCAGACCCGAGATTCGCCTTCGCATATTCAAACGGCTCGGGTTGCAGCGGAGCGGCAATCCAGAGGGGCAAGAGCGGAGAAACAGTCGCCGATATAGTTGAGCGCTTCCCGTTCTGGTTCTGCGAAAACTATTATAAATATGCGAATAACGAGGATAAGATGCCATTTGACCAGCATTATCTGATTGCGTCCATCGCACCGCGCAGGGTATTTGTCGGCTCTGCCGAAGAGGACGCCTGGGCAGATCCTCTTTCCGAGTTTCTCTCCTGCGTTGCGGCCTCGCCCGCATTTGAAAACGGGCTTGTCTGCCCCGACCGCCTGCCCGAAACTGACGACAAATTCCCCGAAGGCGATATCGGCTGGCACATCCGCCCCGGCATGCATTATTTCAGCCGCCTCGACTGGCAAAGGCTAATCGAATTCATAAATCTCCATAAATAAAAAACACCCGCAGGGAGTTCCCTGCGGGTTGTTTATTATCTCTCAGCCTGATTTATTGTGATTTTTGAGATGTTCGGGCTTGTTGTGACTATGCCGTTGAAGGAATTGAAGTGGTCGTTTGAGAGGACGATTTCGTTCCTGCCTGCGTTCAGATGAATATAAGCGGTCGCAGTCGAGAAATTGTAATCGCTGAGCGTATTGACGCACCACAGCTCATATTTTTCACCGCCCGCGGTTATAGTTACATATTCCTCAATCAGGTCGACATTATAGGCGTGGAGCCCGTTTTCCTCGTTATTTGAGTATTCAAGCGTGATTGCGTAGTCGCCGTCGCGCGGGGCGTTGAATTCAATCGCCGCGCTGCCGCCGTCGGAATTTATGCCGGTGAGGCATTCCCTGCCGCCGGCATTTTTGATTTCAGCGGTTCCGGAGAGCGCAAGAACGCTTAAATCCGCAGTGAATTCGTCTTCATACCCGCAGGGCGTAACTTCAATATTTTCAATGCCTTCGGCCTTCACGTAATTGAATCCCTTTTTGAGATATTTTTCGGCGTTTCCGGCTTTATAAAAACCGTTTTCGGGGGCGATAATCAGATATTCGCCGTAATCTTTTTCGTATCTGCAATAAATTGATTTATTATCGCTGTGAGGAGTCACAAGCAGGGAATCGACGACGAAGGTGCCGTCGGAATGCATGAGCTTTATATTATGCATGCCTGCGCTCAGGTCCGCCGTGAATGTGTATTTATCGGAATATTCGCTCTTTACGGTATTCGGCAGGGAGATTCCGCTCTCCGCTCCGTCAAATATCATCTTTGCCCTGCCGTCGCATCTTGAGGCGGTGGACGGCCCGTCGTTTGCCTTGCCGTAAACTATTGATATATCGTATTTTCCGGCCTTGTCCGCAGTAAAATCAAGCGAAATGCCGTCGCCCTCATTCTCGAAACCGCCGCACATACCCTGAATTCCGCCGGTTGTCCCGTAGGCGCTGTCATAGGTGTAGGCATTTCCGAGCAGAGTGCCGCTCTCGAATTCAAATCTCTTAGGCAGAGCGGATGCTTCGAGAAGTTTTTCTCCGCCGTAGGGTTCAACGGTAATATGATAGACCGCGTTCACATCGGGATTGTCAATTTTGATTTTCATATTCGCCGACGCGGTTTCAACTTTATCGGATATGACTGCCGGCGTGAAAACCTCGCCGCTGAGGCCTTCAAAAGCAACCGCTTCAACGGTTACGCGCACCTTTTTGCCCGCGCCGAATATTTTATTTGCTCCCCTGATCGCGGCCTGATAAGGATAATCGACTCCGCCGGCAATCAGGTCAATACGCTTATTCTCAATGTCGCAGGCGCCGATGCCGTCGAGCTTCGATTTATGGAAACCGTCCCTGAAATACTTGACCGCATTCTCAAAATCGGAATGCTTCAGGTCGAGAATTTCGCAGGGGATATGTTTGCCGCGCATATCGCAATACCATTTGTAGAGCCACCAGCAGGAATTCGGGCTGTTGCCCTTCGTGACCGTGTCGCAGAGATTGTCGGAGAGGCGCCAGTAGGCGATATTGCCGTAAACTCCGCTGTCTTCCATCGCGGAAATATAGTGAAGCATCGGGGCGGGAACGCCGCATTCCTCCATCGTTCCGTATTCGGTGATGATAATAGGAATCTCATTTATGCCGAGCTCTTTTTCAAAGCTTCTGTATTCCTTCACGTGGTCCCTGAGCCACATCGAGGATTCGCCGCCGAGCTCGTGATAAATTATGATATCGGGCAGGCAGGCGTTCTCTTTGCAGAATTTCAGAAAATCGCCGATTTTTTCGATATTGTAGTCGCAGTAACCCGGTCCGCCGATTTTGCTTCCGGGATGAATTGCCTTGATTTCATCGTATGCGAGCTTCCAGGCGCGGTAGAATTCCGCCTTTGCCTTGTCGTCAAAAGCGAGCCACCCGCCCTCCTGGGGAGTGCCGAACCAGACGGTATTGTCGCATTCGTTATAGGGGCAGTAAGCGAGGCGGTCCGCATAATCCTTCCGGGAAAGAATCCTGACCTTCTCCAGCGCCTGCGGGAGAAAATCATTCTCGACGAATTCGCGGCAGTCATAGGTGCCCGCCTTGCGCATTTCCTCGATGACATCCCAGTCATAATACCAGGTTGGGTAGCAGTCCTGCAGATAGACGGTTATATAATCGCAGGTGCCGAGATTCGGGCTCACATCGTCCACGTCGCCTATCGGATGCTGAAGGCCGCCGATGACCTTCTGCGAAACGCTCGAAATATTGATTGTTTTCACCGCCTCGGGCGAAGGGACGCCCTCCTGCGCGAGGCCGTAGAGAAATCCGCAGGCGCGCGAAGAAATATCCTGCTCGGATAAAAGAGATAGGGCAGGCCGTGAAGCGCGAGACCGAGGACAAAAAAGAATGAAAGAATAAGTTTAATAATCTGCATATTATCACCGCTTAAATTATACATTTTGCGCGGGGAATATGTCAATAAAATTATTGACGGCGCTCACAGGTGAGTTTATAATAGACTGCGGGAGGCGAAGAAAATGAATGAAACAATAAAAACCGTATTTACGAGAATAGTATCTTTCTTTACCGCGGCGGCGCTGCTTATCGGCAACGTGATGCTGTTCTATTATCCGCATTATCAGGAAAACAAGGCGGAATATGAAATCTCCGTCCCCGCAGGGGAAGATACTCTCAGGGTTATGAGCTGCAACGGCAGATGCATAAATCCGCTCGATATGGGGAAAAAGACCTGGTTTTACAGAGCGGATCTCGTTATTAAAAATATAGTGAATACCGCGCCCGGAATCATCGGCTTCCAGGAGGTCACAAAATGGCAGTATGCCTATCTCACCGACTGCCTGCCGCAGTATGACTCGGTCATCACCTACCGCGATACGGCCTTCAATTCAGAGGGCTGCCCGGTATTTTATAATACGGAACTCTATACTCTCATAGACCAGGGCACATTCTGGCTCTCGGAGACACCCGATGTGATGAGCAAGGACTGGGGTGCCGCCAATTACAGAGTCTGCGGTTATTCCGTGCTTGAAATAAAGGAGACGGGCACAAAATTCGTTATCTTCAACACCCACCTCGACCATATCAGCGAGGAGGCGAGGATAAACGGAATAAAACTCGTGCTCGAAAAGACGAAGGAATTCGGCTCTTACCCCGCAGTGCTTATGGGCGACTTCAATGCCGGCGTCGGCAGCCCGACCTATAATGCCGCTGTCGAAATCTTTGACGACGCCGCGCTGATGACCGATAACTCGATGCCAGATTCCTGCACCTATCAGAACTACGGCCTGCAGCTTGATAACGGCAGAATAGACTACTTCATGATTTCAAAGGATACCTTCAATGTCAGGGAATACAAGGTCGTGACCGACACATATGACGGCGTTTATCCGAGCGACCATTTCCCGATTTTCACAGAACTTGAATTCAAATAATACGCTTACGCAAAAAGCGGCACGGAATAACCGTGCCGCTCTTGTTTTTTCAGTTTATCCCCATTTTTCAAGGTGCATGTCTTTCGCGCTCTTCATGAAGGCGGGATAGTCGGGATTCGCCGTAACCGTCGCGTTATCCGTCGAGAAGAGCCACATGAGGAAGCGGGCGTATTCCGTGCCGTAGGAGCCCGAAACGTGCGGAGCGCCTCTTATGAGCCAGGTGCTGTCGGGATAGAGAGCGGTCGAGGTGTCGCAGACCTTGTCGGGCGAGACATAGGGCGAATCCGTATCCGCATTTTCAAGCGTTTCGCCGAAGGGGGCAACAGTCGCATGGCCGCTCATCAGCGGAGTTTCGAGTGCGGCGTCGCCGTTTACCCAGGAGCGCTCATAGACGGGAGCCACCTGCGAATCATAGGTCGCAACAACCGCGATTTCCATGCCGTTTTCAACTGCCTGAGCTATCATCGCGTCCCTGTTTTTCATCATTTCCTGAAGCTCTGCGGTCTTCGCTATGAAGTCCGCTCTCGCTTCCTTTGTGCCGGGGCGCTCATACATATATTTAATGCACGCGTCATAATCCTCGGGGAGCACAAGCGCCCATATCGGCAGCATATTGCCGAAAATCGGACCGAGAAATTCATCAAAGACCTGGTCTTTGTTGTTGGTTACGAATTTCATTGCCAGCTTTGTTACAAGCTTTGTGATTCCGGTGAATTTGAGAGTTTTGATAAGCGCCTGCAGGGCGAAATTATCGCTGAGATTCAGCAGATAATTGCAGACTCTGTTTTCGTCGAGAACGACGTCGCCCTTGAGAAGGTCGGATGTGACATAGGTTCCGCACCAGGTCGAGGAAAGGCAGATGAGGCGGTTGATTTTTTCCGAACCGTATTTCGTCATATACGCAACGCTCATGAGCCCGCCCATACTGCAGTTTACAAGATTCACTTTGTCACAGTTATGGTCACGCATTGCCGTCTCAACGGTTTCGTTGATTTCATCGGCAGTCTGCATCGGGTCAAGTCTCCAGTCATAATTGAAATAATAGACCATATCCCCGCCGAATTTTTCCGCCGCTGTACGGGTAATGCCGAATTCGTAATCGACTCTGTCAAAAAATTCGGGATAATTACCTATTGCGCCGGGGAGCTTCTCGGTCCCGACATTGTATTTTGAGGAACCGTCCTCTTTGCAGGCGTAGCCGCCGAAAATATTGTAAAGCTCTTCAATCAGTATATGAGTCGCGGCCTTGCGGTCGTTTTTGAAAAGCTTTGTCAGCAGAGCGGAGCCGACAGCCTTGAGGATGGCGCCGATATTTATATCGCCCATGCAGTTATGTTCATTCTCGGTGCCGTAATCAATATAAAGGCCCGTGAAATCCATGCCTCTGATGACAATTACGGGATAACCGCCCGCCGGCTGAAGAGCCGTTTCCGCCCTGCCGTTTTCATCCGCGGCAAATGCGGGAATGCAGGCGCCGAATATCATTGTCACTGCGAGCAGAACCGATATGATTTTTTTCATATTTCTACCTTCTTTATGCGTTCTTTTCATCGGTCTCGAGCTTTTCCATAAGCGCGCGCTTTGCTCTCGCTCTCTCGAGGTCGATATACATTCTCTCTCTGGTGTCCTTGTCGATATTGTAGAAGAGCATCGGGAGCAGAGCGAGGAAATCAAAAATCAGATGAGGCCCGAAGGCAATCAGGAAGAGACGCCATTTGGTCTGCTGAGTCTGGATTGCGGTCTCGCCTATCTCATATTGTGCCCAGTCCTGAAGCAGATGGGCGTTTACTAACCTTAAAATCGCGTCCTTCGCCTTGGTGAAATAGCCGTTGATAAGATTTATCGTCGCCTCGACTCTGAAGCCGTTTTTCCATTCGCAGTAGTCGAGAACTTCATAGTTTATTTCCTTGCCGACTATGCCCTTTGTAGCGTAGAATACCATTTCGATAAGATTGCCGACGCCGAAGGCAATTGACATCGGCAGCTTCTTCTGATAGAAGCCGTTTTTCTCGCCGCCGATAAGACCCGTCAGGAAAAACAGCGCTTCGCTGATAAAGATTGAGCCGCTTGAAAAATACCAGAGCATCTTTGTCGAGAAGCGCTCCCTGAATTTCGGAGCGAGCGCGTAGGAAGCGTAAGAAACCGGCATTCCCGGTATGCCGGCAACAGTCGGCAGCATATTGAATTTCAGAACGTCGTTATAGTATAAATCCTCGCCCGAACCGATATCGATTCCGCCGATAAGGCCCGTTAAAGTATAGATAAGAAGCGGTCTGTTGCGGAAGACGGAGAGTATGCCTTTTACGGGATGAGGCGGTTTTTCGCTCTGCGGCACTCTCTCTTTGCTGACAATATACCAGATTATCGTAGGTATTATGGCGATTACCCATATAGTTGTCTTGAAAGTGATAAAAGTCTTTGTCAGCGAGGCCTTGAGCTTGCCGTTTGCGATAAGGTCATAGAGCAGGCCCATTATCTGCGAGGGCAGTTTCGATATCAGGTCGCCGACAAAATTGGCGCTGACCAGCAGACTCGTTCGCTCATTCGGATTCGGGGTGAAAACATTCTCGATATATCCGCCGCCTCCGAAAAACGCACCTATCGTCTCATTGAAATACTGAAGCACCATATAGGCGATGAGCTTCTGGCCCGTGCTCATGCCGAAATACGCCGCTATCAACGGCAGGAAGCAGGTGTATATTCCCGAAATGATGTTGGGGATCATGGCAAGATACTGGAAAGGCTTGAACTTGCCCCACCTCGTTCTCATATTGTCGATAATCGCCGCGGTAATGGGATCGTTTATCAAATCATAGGCCGTCAGCGCGGCTGTCGCTCTGGCGAGCGGCTTCGGTTTAAGGCCGAAAATTTTATAGAGCCAGATATCCGCGCCTACATCATACTGGCGCAGCGAGAGAGTGCCGAAGGCGTTGTATGCGATATAGGCTATTCTCTCTTTGGTCGTGCAGAAGAGGCGGTTCATATATGCCTGATTCATCTGAAGCTGCTCGGAGTCTCTGCGTTTATCGTCAGCCATCGTATTCCGCCTCCGTTTCTTCTTTATTCTCCGCAGGCGTTTCT
>CAMUZD010000022.1 GCA_947165115.1 uncultured Clostridia bacterium | reverse complement strand
CCGAGCAGTTTTACCGTCTTTTGCATTTTTTCTTCTGTGTTCTGAATTAAAATATCCATAATATCCTCCCATTTAAGAATAGATTTGAATGTCTTTAATAAACAAGTGTTCCGATGTTTTCTCCGCAGACCGCTTTCACGATGTTCTCGGGATTGTTGAGATTAAAGACGAGAATCTTTATGCCGTTGTCCCTGCAGAGGGATGCCGCGGTTGAATCCATGACCTTGAGGTCCTTTTCGAGCACTTCGGAGTGGGTGACCTTGTCGTATTTGACCGCGTCGTCGAATTTGTTGGGGTCCTTGTCATAGACGCCGTCAACGTTGGTCGCCTTCAGGATAACCTCGGCGTTGATTTCCGCCGCCCTGAGCGCCGCGCAGGTATCGGTCGAGAAGAAGGGGTTGCCCGTGCCGGCTCCGAAGATGCAGACTCTGCCTTTTTCGAGGTGGCGCACCGCCCTGTTTCTGATATAGGGCTCGGCGAATGCTCTCATTTCAATAGCGGTCTGAACCCTGACATCAACGCCCAGATGCTCGAGCGTATCGGCGAGAGCGAGGGAGTTCATCACGGTCGCGAGCATTCCGATATGATCGGCTCTTGTGCGGTCCATCGAACCGCCGCTGCGGCCTCTCCAGAAATTGCCGCCGCCGACCACGAGGCCGACCTCAACATCCATATCGTTGAGAGTCTTGACAGCTTCGCAGATGGAGGTCATCACATCGAAGTCAAAGCCGTGCCCCTGCTCGCCTGCAAGGACTTCGCCGCTGATTTTGAGCAGTATTCTTTTGTAAACGGGCTGCATGGCGCATACCTCCTCATAATACAGTTGAATATATTTTATATTATTTTTATGTAAGTGTAAAGATAATTTTTTAATTTTACAAAAAAGTTTACAATATAGTGGACTGAGCGGTCAAAATATAGGATAATAGCTCCATTGAATTTCCGAAAGGGGAATTGATTTGAGAAACCTTATCATCAGAAACACTCCCGGAATAGCGGACTGCTTTGAGCTGCGCGATATCCCTTCGGCAGACGGTAAAAACACCTACGAAGTATTTTGCGAAAGCGGAAAAATAATCGTCTGCGGAGACTGCAAGATTTCGCAGGCGATGGGATATTATGATTATCTTAAAAAATACTGCAGCGTCAACCGGTCGCACTGCGGCAACACGGAGCTTGATGTCACCGAAGCGCCTCATTTCGAAGGAAAGCTCAGCAAAGTTATTCCCCAGCAGAGAAGGGTTTATCTCAACTACTGCACCTTCGGATACTCGATGGCCTTCTGGAAATGGGATAAATGGGAAAAAGAGATAGATTTCATGGCGATGAACGGTATCAATATGCCGCTCGCCGTCGTCGGCACCGAGGCGGTCTGGTATTATACCCTGCGCGATATGGGTTACAGCGAAAACGGCGCTCTGCGCGAGCTGAGCGGACCTGCCTTCTGGCCCTGGCAGATGATGAACAATATCGAGGGATACTTCTCGCTGACAGATGTGAAATTCATCGAGAGCAGAGCGGAGCTCGGCAAAAAGATAATTGACAGAGAGCTTGAGCTCGGCATGACTCCGATTCAGCAGGGTTTTGCGGGTATGGTTCCCAAGAGCATAAAAAAATCGCCGAAAGCGGATTTCGGCAAAGCGCGAATGTCGATGGTGCAGTCCTGGTGCAATTTCCCGGTAACTTTCATCGTCGACCCGACTGACCCCGCGTTCAAAAGATTCGGCAGGGCGCTGCTTGAAAATCAGAAAAAGCTTTTCGGAGCTTATCATTATTACGCCTGCGATCCCTTCCATGAAAACGAGCCTTCGGTGAAAACCAGGGATTATCTTTTCAAGGTCGGCAGAGCGATTGACAGTATGTATAAGGAGTTCGACCCCGAATCCGTCTGGGTAATGCAGAGCTGGTCCCTGCGCGAGCAGATAGTCAAAGCCGTTCCGAAGGAGCGCCTGCTGATTCTCGATATCAACGGCGCGAAGCACTCGGAAAACGAGGAATTCTGGGGCTATGATTTCGTGCTCGGCAACATTCACTCCTTCGGCGACAGAAACACGCTCCACGGCTCGGTAAAACTCCTTGCGGAAAACGCCTATTCAAAGCTGAATGCGCCCAACTGCGTGGGAACGGGTCTCTTCCCCGAGGGAATTTTCCAGAATCCCCTTTACTATGATTTGCAATATAAAATGCTGACCGAGGCTGATGACATCAATCTCGATGAATGGCTCGCCGACTATGCGCGCCGCCGCTACGGAACGGATGCCGCATGGGCTGTGAATGCGGTGAAAAAACTGCGTGAATCCTGCTATTCCGATGCCTGCACAGGCAGAGAAACGGGTTCGCCGATTGCCTTGAGACCGACCACGAAATTCACCCACGCAGCGCCGAACGACCACCCCGAACTGCGTTATGACAACGCGGTTCTGCTCGAGGCGGCGCAGTCGCTTCTGAGCGCGGAAGACTGCGAATCGGACGGCTGGCTTTTCGATGTCTGCGACGTTACGAGGCAGGTGCTCAGCAACTATGCCGGGGTCCTTTATTCAAAGGCGATGAAGGGCTTTGAGGAGAGAGACCTCGCGATGTTTGAGCGCTCGGCAAACGGCTTTATGAAAATCTGCGAGGAAATCGACGACCTGCTCCAGACGCGCCCCGAATTATCGCTCTATACGCATCTTGAGGAGGCGGGAGCGCTCGCTCTCTCAGAGAAGGAAAAGGAAAATTTTGAGCTTAATCTGCTAACCCAGGTCACTCTCTGGGGTCCGATAAACAATCCCAGCCTCTATGACTATGCCTGGAAGGAATGGGGCGGCCTCATCAAGACCTACTACGCGAAACGCTGGCAGAGTTTCTTCGAGCGCCTCGCCCTTGAATTCCCGCATAAACACAGCAAATTCTCGACCGTCACCAAAAAACAGAGGGATGACAGGAACACATATCTCGGGAATCCGTTCTATAAGAGCTACGCCCAGTTTGAGACAAACTGGCTGCGCACCTGCGATCCCGAGCCACCGACAGACGGCGACACCGTCGCCATCGCAAAGAGGCTGATTGAAAAATACGCGGAGAAGATTAAAAATCAATAAAAGAAAGCGGCCGCTTTGACGGTCGCTTTTTTCATACCTTTATTATTTTCCAGCTTTCGATCAGATCATCGAGAGATTTTGCGGCGTTTGCGGGGGAGGTTGAGGGCAGGCAAACTGCCGGCCTGCCGGTGAGCGGGAGAATATATTTGTTATAGTATTTCTCCGCGGTTCTGCCGTTTACGAAAATCTCCTTTATATCCGCTTTGCCGAGGATAATGCCAAGATCGTTCGGCACGGCGTTTCTTATAGTGGAATCCGCGCTGTTTTCTATATCGCACCGGGCAATCACATCCCAGACGGCGATGTGGTTTTTCAGCAGGAATTCCCGCTTTTCGGGGACTGTCTGCGGCACAGTGCAACCGAAAACGGCGGCGGTCACTTTCCAGAATCTGTTCTGAGGATGGCCGTAAAAGAATTCGGCCTCGCGCGATTTAACCGACGGAAAACTGCCTAAAATCAGTATTCTGCTGTCTTTGTCAAAGACGGGAGGTATATTGTGAAATTCCATATCTTTCCTACTTTGTGAGTTTTGCCGTCTGTCTCTGGGCCATGACGAGCGAAGCGTAGATTCCGCCCTGAAGGAGCAGGTCGCGGTGAGTGCCGACCTCGGCGATTCTGCCCTTTTCGATGACGACGAGACGGTCGGCGTTTCTCAGGGTTGAGAGACGGTGGGCTATGGCGAAGGTTGTTCTGCCCTTGACGAGCTTTGCAAAGGCGTCCTGAATGGCCTCCTCCGTCTCGGGGTCGAGCGCGCTTGTCGCCTCATCGAGGATGAGTATTTCGGGATTTCTCAGCACTGCGCGGGCAATCGCGACTCTCTGACGCTCGCCGCCCGATAAATCGAGGCCGTCCTCGCCGATGACGGTATTGTAGCCGTCGCTGAGATTTATGATGAAATCGTGCGCATTCGCCGCCTTCGCCGCAGCAATAACCTCGGCGGGCGTGGCGGTCGGTCTCGCGTAGGCTATATTGTCATAGACCGTGCCGGAGAAAAGATATGTTTCCTGGAACACGACGCCGACCTTTGAGTGATAATCATCGAGCGAAATATCGCGCACGTCCGTTCCGCCTATTTTAATGCTGCCGTTGTCGGCGTCATAGAGACGCAGAACAAGGTTGATGAAAGTGCTCTTTCCGGCGCCCGAGTGGCCGACCAGGCCTATCATCTCGCCCTGCTTTACAGTAAGGGAAATATCATTGAGCACCGGCTCATAGGCTTTGTAGCCGAACTGGACGTTTTCAAAGACTATGTCGCCGTCGAGATTCGCGGGAAGCGGATTCTCGGCATCGTTGACATCGTGCTTTTCGTCCGTAATTTCAAATATCTTGATAAGGCTTGTCGCGACCTCGCCGAGACGCCTCGGAATTGATGACATCCATCTGAGGGGCTCATAGATATAGGCGAGATAAAGGTTGAAGGCGAGCAGCTCGCCGAGCGTTATCCTGCCCGAGAGCACCATCCTGCCGCCGAAATACATGACGAAGAATTCGCCGAGCCCCATAATGAAGGCAATCAGCGGGAAAATCAGCGCCCACATATGCTCGTTGCTGACCGAAACATCCGCGAGTTTCTTTGAGGCGGCGGCGAATTTGGCGATTTCCCTGTCTTCGCTGCCGAAGGTTTTAACTACCCTTATGCCTCTGACGATATCGTGAAGAATCGAAGATGCCCTTGAATCACAGCGCCACTGTTTTTCGTAGCGGACACGGATTCTGCTCCAGAAAGCCGACATCGCATAGAGTGCAAGGGGAACGGGCAGAAGCACAATGAGCGTGAGAAGAGGGCTTGTTTTTATAAGAACAATCAGTATTACAATGAAAAGAATAACCTTTGACAGGAAATATATTCCCTGCTCGGTAATGAAATCCTTGATTTTTTCGGTGTCGTTGATAATTCGTTTCTGCAGGTCGCCCGAGGTTTTATTCGACATTGACGATGCCGACAGCCTCTGCATCTTGTCATAGACCTGCAGCCTTAAATCGTGGGAGATGCTGCCGCCGATTTTATTCGCGCGGCGGTTGCTTATCATCGAGAAAATGTTGCCGAGTATCTGCGCCGCTCCCATCAGCGCGGCGGTGATGATGACTCCGCGGATTACCTGATCCTTTGCCAGAGCGGAATTGTTGAGATAATTATCGATAAGGCGGCTGTTGAGCACGGGTATCAGCGCCGAGCAGCCCGAGGTCAGCATAATGAAGAAGCCCGCAAAGAGCAGCGAGGGCAGATAAGGCTTCGCGAGGGCGAGCAGCCTCTTGAAAAGATAAGTCTTTTCCACGCAGAAAAGGCAGGTGCTCATACCCTTCGCGTAGTGCCTGCCGCATTTCGGGCAAACGCGGAAGGATGAGGAATCGATTTCGGTTTCCTCGCCGGTATGCAGGTAATAATTGACAACCTTGCAGAATTCGCCTATTTCCTCAATGCAGTTCATCGAATATCTGCAGACGGGGATGCTGTCCGAAGCGTCGGGAGCGGGATTTTCGGGGATGATTTCGAGCTCTCCGCAGCCGACATAGGTGCGCATGACGAGTTCCCCCGCGCTGCCGCGGAAGATTTCTTCTCTGCCTGTTGAGGCAGAGATTATATTGCCGTCAAAAGTCAGCTCGCCGCGGGTATATTCGCCCGCCGGAGTCATATCAAACGCGGCTTTTACGAGCATAAAATCATCCTCCTTTCCTTAAAAATGCGGAAAAACTCAGTAAAGATAAGGCTCGAGATTTCTGCGGCTCTTCGGTGAAATCGCCTTGAAATCGGGGATTCTGTATCTGTTTCCGTCCACGTCGATAAGGTCGAAGCCCTCGCCGTGATAGCGGATGTTTTTATTGAGATTCTTGACTGTAAAATTCTTTTTGAAATCACCTATCATCACGTCGAAATAGAAATTGCCGAATTTCTCTTTTATAGATTTGATTTCGGTGATGACCGGGCAGAAATAACGCCGGGAAAGCTCGTCGTCGATGAGCTTTTTCTGCTCCGGGGAGAATACGGATGTGTCCTCGATAATGCCGAGCTCGGTTTTTTCAACATCGGTGATGCAGATATATTTATCGGGCTCGGTGAGGGGCAGAGCTCTTGTGAGAATCACTCTCTTATATTCTTTTCCCTTGATTTTCGAGCCGAGGAAACCGTGGGCCGAGGCAAAGAATTCACAGTTTTCCGCGCTCAGATATTCTGTTTTCAAAGTTTCCGGTGAAATGGTCTGAATTGCGTCAGTCATCGTGTTTTTCCTCCTCCGTCTCATCGGGAGCGAAAACTCCCTCGGTGTCTCCTATGCCGATTGTCTTGAGCGCCTCCGCCTGAATCTTATATAAGCGGTAGAATTCGCCCTTCAGTTTGATGAGCTCTTGATATGTGCCGTATTCAACGATTTTCCCCTCGTCGATGACCGCGAGATAATCGCTGTCTCTCAGGGTCGAAAGGCGGTGGGCTATGGCGATGGTCGTTCTGCCCTGAGTCAGCAGGCCGAGGGATGCCTGAATATTGCGCTCCGTCTCGGTATCCATCGCGGCGGTGGCCTCGTCGAGAATCAGTATTTTCGGATTCTGTATAATAGTGCGGGCTATTGAAACTCTCTGCTTTTCGCCGCCCGAGAGTGACTGCCCGCCCGCGCCGACTCTCGTCTCATAGCCGTCGGGGAGTTTCATAATGAAATCGTGGGCGCACGCAGCCTTTGCCGCGGCGATTACCTCATCCATTGTGGCGTCGGGCTTCGCGTATCTGATATTATCGGCAATCGAGCCGATGAAAAGATATATATCCTGTGAGACGAGGCCGATATTGCGCCTTAAATCCGCGAGTTTCAGGTCGCGCACATCGATACCGTCGATTTTCACGCTTCCCTCTTTTGCATCATAGAGGCGGGCGATGAGATTCGCAATCGTGGTCTTGCCCGCGCCGGTTTTGCCGACTATGCCTAGCATCGTGCCGGCGGGCGCGTGAAGCGAAAGCTTGTTTATGACAGGTCTTGCAGGCTCGTATTCGAATTCGAGCTCGTTTATTTCAACTTCGCCGCGGATATTCTCAAGTCCGACGGCGTCTTCTTTTTCGGTAATATCGGGCATCGCATCCGCGATTTCAAATACGCGCTGGGCCGAATCCGAGCATCTTGACCACCAGTTTGAAATCCAGGAGAGGAAGCCGAAGGGTTCCTTGAGCATATTGACATAGACGATGAAGCTCAGCAGGGTGCCGGTCGTCATATTTCCCTCGCTCTTTGCTACCATAACTCCGCCGAAAGCGAGAACCACAGTCGTCAGCAGGAGCACGAAAATATCGAGAATCGGGAAGAGCGTTGCCTCGGCTACTCCGAGACGGACCTCCGCATCGCGCACGGCATCAGATTCCTTTTCGAAATGGCCGTATTCATCGTTTTCTTTTGCAAAGGCCTTGATAACTCTCTGGCCGTTGATATTGTCGCTCACGAGCGAGCGCGCCCTTGAGCGCATTACCCAGACTCTGTGGTGCATCCTCCTGAAAAGGCGGTCGCCGAGAACGAGAGTCAGGAAAAGAATCGGTGTGGTAATAAGCGCTATGAGGCTGAGCTTCCAGCTCATTGTAAACATAACAATAAGTATGCCGATTATCATCGCGCCGTCGATTATCAGGCGCGGGACGCCGTCCGTGAAGAACCAGTAGATATTATTCGCGTCGCGCGTTACTCTGTCCATGAGAGAGCCCGTCTGCTTCGAGGAATAGAAGCCGACCGAAAGGCGCTGCATCGCCTCAAAAATCCTGACTTTTATATCATACATTATCCTCGGCATAATCGAGGCGGACATATAATCCTGAATAATAGTGATTACGGTCTTGAGAACGCGCAGACCGACCACCGAAAGAACGAGCACGCCGAGGGCTTTTATGCTCTGCTCGAGAGGGGAGCCGCCCGAGAGCACGTTGTCATAGAGCGACCTGGTGCTCAGCTGGGGCACGAAAACCTGCGCCGCCGCGTTCATAACCATCAGCGCCAGGATAATCGCAATCTGAATCGAGTGGGTGCCGAAGAATTTCAGCAGGCGGACGGCCGTGCCCTTATTCTTATCGTGTTCCCTGCAGAAATCTTTATCCGGCGGGCAGGGGGCGCCGCATTTTTTGCATTTGCCGGGGCCGTCATCCATTCTCGGTGTTATGCCCGTTTCGCCCGTTTCCTTATATGAATTGAAGGCGCGCGCGAATTCATCGAGATCTCCGATTTTGCCGAGCGAGAAGTAAGTCAGAGGGACATCCTCGCCGTTTTCGGACATAACAAGACGACCCGTTGAGGTGTATCTCTCCGCGGTGAGCGAATCAATATCCCCGACAGGTATTGACTGAATTTTTTCTATTGTGACCTTCGGCTCGGGCGGGACATGCCCGCGCTTAGGTTTTACTGTTTCCTGAGTTCCGCTCGCGATATAGAGGCCTTTGTTGTCAAAGAAAAGCCACGAATCCTTATAGAGAGCCACGTTATCCATATCGCAGAAGCACGCGAAGACAAGCCCTTCGGCAGAAAGACCTTTTTCCTCCAGTGCCCTGATTACCCAGGGCGGGAGCTTATTCTTATTTTCTCTTTCCGGGGGAAACGGGGGAGGAAATCCTTTTTTCATATCGCCTCACAAAACGTTTCTGTAATAGAGTCCTCGCGTAAATTCATAGTCCGGCTTTGAACCCTCGCGGTAATCGCCGGCGATTTTCAATATATCTTCTTTGCTTTCGGTTGTGAAATAAAGCAGGTCGTAATCCGTATTTTTAATCTCGTCAAGGCGGTCCGTCATGCAGACGGGAACGGAATTGTAAATGAACGAGAATCCGTCGCTGCACCTGACGGGGAACCTCACGCCGAGGCGGTCGACAAGTTCGCTCTTTCTTCCGCACTGAGCGCAGGAGAGCTTATTCTTAACGGGGCAGTTTCTCGTAACCATAAGCGGAAGCCTGCCGTAAACGAGAGCTCCCCTCGGCAGTTCTCCGCCGAGCTTTGAAATATCGGATACAGGCAGCTCCGATGAGACGAGGCAGTCCGCCGCCCCGAGTTTTTCAAGCGTCTCAATGCTTTTTGAATTATATATATTCATTCCGAAGCCGCTGGCAAAGGGCATATCCGCGCTCTTTGCAATGCCTACGCCGTCGAGATTTCCCGCCGAAGCGAGCGAAACGCCGAGAGCTTTTAATTCAAGCAGTCTTTCCAGGAATTTATCGGTGTTTGAAAATACGCAGACGGGTATTTCCGCGGCGATTTCTGCGCCCGAGTTCACAAGTTCCTTTACCTTTTCGTCGGGCGTGGAGAGAGGTATGATGATTCTGTCCGCCTCTATCCCTTCGGGTATTGAATCGCTCTCGCAGAAGCGGATGAAAAGCTTTCTTTTGCCGCTTGTTTTATGGGGAATAACTTTTGTTTGCGCTTCGCGTAGAGTATATTTTTCTTTTTTTGAAAATTCTTTTTCGAGCAGTGCGAGTCCCTCGCGCCTGAGGGAATTGAGCGCCGAAGCCGGCATATTGAGGCCGGGCTCGATATCGCAGACAACTTTCTGAGCATAGAACTGAGTGCCGCCGCATTTTGAAAGGCGCGCCGCGGCGTCATTTGCCGTTATCTCTTTGTTGATTGCCTTATCGGGAATATTTTCCGATTTTACGCTGACGGTGCAGTTTGCGGTTTTAATTACAAGCTCCGCGGGCTTTCCGGCGCATAACGTGAACTGCATTTCAACGGGAATAAGCGGATTTTCGTTATCATAGAGATGCGAGAGGGTGCCGAGCACTTCGGCGGCGGAAACGACATCGTCTTTCGTGCGGATGCCGAACATATCCTTTCCGCGTTTATCGTCAAAATATCCGCTTGTGAAGCCCGAGCGCGAAAAGACTGCGCCGAGGGCATTGTTTATCTCTTTATCTTCTTTTCCCTCGCGGGAATTTCTGCAGGCAGTGACCGCCGCCGCGACATATTCGGGGCGCTTCATCCTGCCCTCTATTTTGAGCGAGCAGACTCCGTCTTCCGCGAGCGCGGGAATTCTGTCAATCAGGGATAAATCCTTCAGGCTCAGGTTGTTTCCGCCCTTTGAATTGACGCCGAATTCGAGTCGGCACGGCTGGGCGCAGAGCCCTCTGTTGCCGCTTCTTCCGCCTATGACGCTGCTCATCAGGCACTGCCCCGAAAGGCACATACACAGCGCGCCGTGGACAAAGCACTCAAGCTCGATATCCGTTTTTTCGGCAAGATTCTTTATCTCGCCTTCGGTGAATTCGCGCGGAAGGACCGTTCTGCAAAATCCCGCGTTTTTAAGAATTCCAACGCCGTACGGAGAATTTACGGTCATCTGAGTTGAGGCGTGCATCGGGATGTCAGGGCAGATTTCATGAACGAGCGATGCGATGCCCAAATCCTGAATAATGAAAGCGTCCGCACCGGCTTCGCACATTTCCCTTATCTCATCACAGACCGCTTCCAGCTCTCTGTCGGCGGCGAGGGTATTGAGAGTGATGTAGACCTTCACCCCGCGCGCGTGACAGTATTCAACGGCTTTTTTGATTTCATCGCCCTCGAAATTTGCGGCGTTTCGCCTTGCGTTGAATGCCTTGCCTCCGAAGTAGACGGCGTCCGCTCCGCATCTGACCGCGGCAGCAACCGATTCGAAGGAGCCGGCGGGGGCGAGAATTTCGGGAGATTTACTCATTTCTTTGATTTGAGAAGTTTGATCTCGTTCTGAAGGCGCTCGTTTTCGCGTCTCGCTATTTCGGCATCTGTCCTTGACCTCGCGGCATCCTCCAGATAGGAGTGAATCTGGCTTCTCAGATTTTCGCTGGTCTGCTCTGCTTTCTTATAGCGGTCGGCGTATTCAAGCGCCGTGAGAGTCGCCGCCTGGGTGATTGAAATCCTGCCGCTGCTCTCCATTATTTCCTTGATTTTTGCGTCTATTTCGGCCGCGACGCCCTCGATATATTCAATATCGTCGTCTGTCGAAATACCGTAGGTTTCGCCTGCTATATAAAGCTTGATTTTTTCCATTTCGCACCTCTGTTGAGTTTTATATAAAATTTGGTGATACATCTTAATTATACATAAAGTATATAATAAAAGTAAATACTTTTTTCAAAAAAATTGCAATTGTATCGTTTTATATACTGTGATATAATATTTAAGGTGATTTTTATGAAGAAATTTCTGGCTCTGCTGGCTGCTGCGGCAATCCTGCTCACGCTCGGCGGGTGCTCACTCAAAAAAGAAAAGACGGCGCTCGTTATTTCAGGCACCGATATAGGCATGGAGATATACAATTACTATCATGATCTCGTCGGCGGCAGACCCGGAGACTACGGTCTCTCCGATTCCCCTAAGGAAAAGGATATAAAAGAGGCGTCAATCGCCCTCTGCAAGCGGTATATAGCGCTCAATTCGAGCTTTGTGGTCCATAAGCTCTCGCTCTCGGCGACCGACAAAATCAATATCTCCGACAAGGTCAACAACCACTGGATGCGCTTTGAAAACCACTATGACAAAATCGGTGTTTCAAAGCAGACTTTATATAAGATTTTCACCTCCGAGGCATACGAGGATGTAATCTTCTCGGCAATGTATGACAAGGGAGTCAACGACAAGGCGCAGGAGAAGAAAATCAAGAAGTATTTCTATTCCGAATATGTCGCTTTCAGAAGCGTCTGCGTATATTTCACGGGCAGCGACGGCAGGCAGGAGATGACCGAGGCCGAGAAACAGCAGGTCATAACCGATATGAACGATATTGCCCGCGAAACCGATGAGACGGCGGAATCCTTCATCTCAACCTGTTCGGCGAAAGGCTACACCGCGAGCGACGTGGTTGTCATCAAACGCGATTCCGACGGCTACCCCGGCGGCTTCTTTGACAGCATCTATGACCAGACGGATAACTCGGTCAAGATCATCGCCTACGGCGACTGCGTCTTTGCGGTCCAGAAGGCGAATCTCGAAGCGCTCGGCGAAGGCCTCTACGCGGGCTACCGCTCGGTTCTTATCAAGGATATGTATGCCGAAGAATGGCAGAATACGCTCAATTCATATATCGACACATTCACGGTCGATGAGAAAAACGTGTGAGGAAATAAAATGAGCTTTGTTGATACAAAAGAAATGCTGAAATCGGCGCAGGCGGGCGGTTACGCCGTCGGAGCATTCAATGTTGAAAACCTTGAAATGATTCAGGCGGTTATATCCGCGGCGGAGAAAGAGAATTCGCCCGTAATTATCCAGACAACTCCCGGTACGCTCAATTACGCGCCTCCCGAGGCGTTTGCAGGCGCAGTCCGCGCTCTCGCGGAAAAAGCGTCGGTTCCCGTTGCGATGCACCTCGACCACGGCAACTCCTTTGAGCTTGCTCAGAGATGCGCGAAGGCGGGCTATTCATCAATCATGATTGACGGCTCCCTCCTGTCTTTTGAGGAGAACATCGCGCTGTCCGAGTCCGTTGTGAAAGAGGTCTCCCCTCTGCCCGTTGAAGCCGAGCTCGGCACGGTCGGAGGCAAGGAGGATACCCATTCAGCGGGCGTATCATATACCGATCCTGCTCAGGCGGCGGAGTTTGTCAGCCGCACGGGAATAAGTTCATTT
>CAMUZD010000021.1 GCA_947165115.1 uncultured Clostridia bacterium | reverse complement strand
CATTTATGCTTAATGACGGTATATCCAGGACTGTTCTTTCGCCGTAGCGCTTTTTCAGATTATTTATCTCAATCATCTTTGACCTCCTTAACGATAAAAGAGGCAAGCGCGTTCACAATGAAAGCGATAATCAGAAGAATGATGCCCAGAGCGAGCGCAAATGAGAATTTGCCCTTGTTTGTTTCAAGCATTATGGCTGTTGTCATAACCCTTGTTTTCCATTGAATATTACCGCCGACGATGCTGACCGCGCCGACTTCTGCAATCGAGCGTCCGAACGCATTCAGTACGACGGAAAAAAGCGATGAGCGCCCCTCGCCTATACACAGCCGCGCAGTTTTGAAGCCTGAAAAACCGAGCCCGCGCGCAGTTTCTATTACAGGCTTTGAAGCGCTCTCAATAAATGATGATGTAAGCCCTATTACCACAGGAGTTATGAGCAAAACCTGAGCCACGACCATAACTCTGACAGTAAAGAGCATATTAAGCTTGCCGAAAGGTCCGTAGTGAGTAAAGAGGGAATACACTATCAGGCCTGCCACCACCGGCGGCAAGCCCATAAGAGTGTGTATCAGTTTCTTTATAAATGATTTTCCGCGGAAGGATTTTGAGCCGATGAGCGCGCCCAGAGGCAGGCCTATCAGGCATGAAATCAGCGTGCTGAAGAATGACATCCTCAGCGTGACGCCGATTATCTGCAAAAGCTCCTTGTCCGGCGGAAAAAGAAGTTCAAACGCCTGTCGGAAGCTTTCCATCTGTTAACGATTAAAGCAGATTGAAAAGAGCAACGCCGTATTCGGCTTCACCGTATTTTGCTATAAGCTCGCTCGCTTCATCGCTGAGCATCCAGTCGATAAATGCCTGAGCGCCTTCGGTGTTGAGGCCGTCAATCTTTTCGGGGTTAACGGCGATAAGTGAATATGTATTCTTCATATCCTCGCCTTCGGCAAGAACGATATCAAGGTCAAGCTCATCCTGCATCGAGAGGAAGGTAGCCTTATCAGTCAGGCAGTATGCCTGCTGTTCGCTCGCCATGGTAAGGCAGGCGCCCATGCCCTGACCTGCGCTGATATACCAGCTGTCTTCAGCTGCGTCGGGAACATCGTCGCCCCAGATTTTGAGCTCGGCTTTATGAGTGCCGCTCTCGTCGCCGCGGGAAACGAACTTGCTTTCGGTATCATCGATTTTATCAAAGGCTTCCGCCGCATCCGCGCTGCCTTTAACGCCCGCGGGATCATCCTTCGGGCCGACGATTACGAAATAGTTATACATGAAAGGAAGTCTCTCGACGCCGTAGCCGCCATCGATAAATTCCTCTTCGGAGGCTTTTGCGTGAACGAGAATTACATCGGCATTGCCGTCGATTGCCTTCTGGATAGCAGCGCCTGTTCCTGCGGACTGAACCTCAACCTTATAGCCTGTTTCAGCCTCAAAAGTCGGAAGCAGGTAAGGAAGAAGACCGGAGTCGTTGACCGAGGTCGTGGTTGAAAGACGGATAACGGGATTTTCGGGAGCTTTGACTTCGGCTGCGGTTGAAGAAGTTGATTCGGGTTCGGTCTCTGTCTTTGCGCCACAGGCGGCAAGGCCGGCAACGAGAATGAGTGCCATAACGATTGCAAGTATTTTTTTCATGATATTTTCTCCTTTTCAAACACGGAAGGCACCGCTGTTTCCCGCGATACCCTTAAGCCGATAGATATATTTCGGCTTCGGCTCTGAAGGCATGCGCTTCCGTTTAGCCCGCAAAGCTCGGATAATATCATCTTGTATATAATATCATAAAATTTTAAATAAATAAAGTGTTTTTATTGAATTGTAAGAAATAATATGATATAAATAAGATAGGTGATAATTATGATTTTCGGAATTGTTTGTGTCAGCGACAGATGCTTCAGAGGCGAATGTGAGGATAAAAGCGGCCCCGCCATTGCCGAATGCGTGAAAGATCTGTCAAGCAAAAATGAATATCTGCTTGTTCCGGACGAAAAAGCACTGATAATGGGTGCGATCACAGAACTTGCAGATAACCGCAAAGCCGATGTGATTTTCACAACCGGCGGAACGGGCTTTGCCCCGAGGGATATAACTCCCGAAGCCACAAAAGAGGTTATCGAAAAGGAAGTGCCGGGTATATCCGAGGCAATAAGGGCAAAGAGCCTGGAAATTACCGACAGAGCAATGCTCTCGAGAGCAGTCAGCGGTATCCGGGGCAAAACACTTATTATCAATCTTCCGGGCAGCCCGAAGGCAGTCAGGGAGAGCATTGACGTTGTGCTTCCGATACTCGGGCACGCAGTTGAGACGCTCAGCGGAAACACTCATTCCTGCGGAGGAAACTACGGCAAATGAGTATTAAATCCGAGATTCAGGGTTTTGATATATCCGGTAAAAGTGCGGTCGTTATAGGTTGCGGAGGCTTAGGCACAAACGCCTCGGTTCACCTTGCCGGCGCAGGTATCGGCAGACTGCTTCTTATCGATTATGACACAGTCGAAGAGCGCAACCTCAACAGGCAGTATTTCTATACAAAAGATGATACCGGTAGCGAAAAGGCCCGCCTCCTTGCCGAAAGGCTCAGAGCATACGCGCCCGAAGTTGAAATAAACTGTCAGACCGGAAAATTCGACGGCAGTATTCCAACAGATTATGACATTGTGGTAATTGCCGTTGACAATATTGCGACAAGAATGCAGGCAAATGAATTCTGCAAAAAGTCCGGAATTCCCTGCGCCAATGGCAGCATAAACGGCTTTTTCGGCACTGCTTATCTTTATATTCCCGGCAAAACGCCAGACCTCGAGGCGGCGGGATGTCTTAACGAAACAGGCATTAAAAACCACTCACCGAGCACGACGGCCGCGATTATCGGCGCGTTCGAAGCACAGCTTGCGATTGATTATTTTCTCGGCAAAACCGAAAGCGCGGGCAAGCTTTATATCTATGACAACAACGAAATTCACAAACTTGAAATAAGGAGTGAGGAAATTGACTGAATACTGCGGCTATATGGGGAAAGTGCTTTTTGTAGATCTTACAAAGCAGACTTTCGGCGAATTTCCCTGGAGCGACAAGGACAGGGAACGCACTCTCGGCGGAAAGATAATGGCGGGCGACATACTGCTTCATCACATCAAGCCCGGCATGAAGGCGTTCGACGAGGATAACTGGATTGTGGTTACAACCGGCCCGCTGACCAGTTGCGGTTGCCCGAATACATCGAGATTCAATATCTCCACCGTGTCTCCTCTGACTAATATCGTCACCTCCTCAAACTGCGGCGGAGACTTCGGTCTCTCACTCAAAAGAGCGGGATATGACGCCGTAATATTCACGGGCAAAAGCGAAAATCCCGTTACCGTTCACATCACATGCGATGATGTAAAATTCGAGAGCGCCGAAGAAATCTGGGGCCTTACCACGGGCGAAGCTCAGGAAAAACTGGCTGATTATCCCGGCAGGCTTGTTATCGGTCCCGCGGGTGAGAATAAGGTGCTCTACGCCTGCGTTTTCAGCAATGAGAGAACCGCGGGCAGAGGCGGCGTAGGCGCTGTTTTCGGCGACAAAAAGCTCAAAGCGGTAACCGCCTTCGGCACCAAACTTCCCAAAATTGCAAAAGAAGAAAAACTCAGAGATTTCAATGTCAAGTGGACCAAGCTTCTCAAAACGCATCCCCTTACCGGCAGACAGCTTCCCAAACTCGGAAGCGCAGGCCTGATTGCTCCTATACAGGCTCATTCAATTCTCGCCACAAAGAATTTCTCGGCAGGCAGATTTGACGGCTTTGAGAAAGTTTCGGGCGAGGAACTTGCCGAAAATCATCTTGTTTCAAACGGCGCGTGCACAGGCTGTGTTATAAGATGCGCAAGAAGGGTTGAGGTAAACGGAAAGGTCGTTAAAGGTCCGGAACTTGAAACACTCGGCCTTTTCGGTCCCAACATCCTCAATGATGATATAGAAAAAATACTCAGATGGAACTATGAGCTTGACGAGCTCGGTATGGACGCCATCTCCTGCGCGGGCTCAATCGCTTTCGCCATGGAGCTTGCCGAAAAAGGCATTCATGATTTCGGAGTTCATTTCGGCGAAACTGATAATATCTCGCAGATGTTTGAAGATATAGCATATCGCAGAGGCGAGGGCAACGATATTGCCGACGGCTCAAAGAGAATGAGCGACAAATACGGCGGAAAAGAATTTGCAATTAACGCCAAAGGTATGGAGCTCGCGGCTTATGAACCGCGCCATGCGGTCGGTCAGGGTCTCGGCTACGCTACAGCAAACAGGGGCGGCTGCCACCTGAACGCCGGATATATGGTCGTTGTGGAAGGCCTCGGACTTGATGTCAATTCCCTTACGCCTCACGGCAAGGCGGCTATCGGTATAATGTTCCAGAATCTTATGGAATCAATTTCGGGCGCAGGCAGCTGTATGTTCACAAGCTACGCTGTTCTGCCCGGATTCCTGATTGCAAAGCCCAATCTCATTTTCACAAAGATTATTCTTGCCGCATTCCCCTATGTCGGTCCCGTTGTAAATCTGCTGAGCCACTTTACCAAAGTTCCTCAGATTAACATTCCGCTTCTTCCTCATGCAATTGCCGTCAAACTCGCTACGGGCATGAAATCCAATATGGCAAAATTCCTCACCTGGGGCGCTTACGGTTGGAATGCCGAGCGAATGGCAAATGTCATACTCGGGCAGAAGGCGGGCGCGGATAAACTTCCCAAGCGCCTGACCGACGAACTTCAGGATCCGAACAATCCCAAAACAAAAGTTCCTCTCGAGAAGATGAAAAAAGTCTTTTACCGCGCAAGAGGTTGGAAAGACGGCATTCCGACCTGGCACCGTTTATGACGCCGCGGTCGCTGCCGCGAAAAAGCCTTATTAAGGAGGCGCGAGTATGGCAAAAGTAAAAGTAAAGCTTTTCGGAGTTTACAGGGTTGATACTCATATTTCCGATATTGAAATCGATGCCGAAAAACTCTCCGATCTGCTTGAAGAACTCAATAAAATAGCCGTCGGTGAGCACAAGAGCAGCATCTCATTTTCCGATGCTTCGGTATTCATCAACGGCACCAACTGCAAGAAGAAAAAGTTTAAACTCAGCGACGGAGACGAAGTCTGGCTTCTCTCACCTGCATCGGGAGGTTGATTTATGGCTTTCAGAATTGATGAAAATGTGTGTGTCGGCTGCGGCGGATGCGCTTTCACCTGCCTTTTCGGAGCAATCAGCGCGGCAAATGATGATGCCTCGCTTTATGCGATTGACGACACAAAATGTGTGGAATGCTCACAATGTTCTCACGTCTGCCCGGTCAGTGCAATAAGCGCTCCGGATGGCTATAAGCCGATAAAAAAGGTTACAATTACCGCCGAAAAATGCAAAGGGTGTTCCCTCTGCTCAAGGGCCTGCAAGGCAGGCGCACCTCACGGCAAAATAAAGGAACCCTTTGAGATAGACCAGAGCAAATGCTTCAAATGCGGCGTCTGCGCCTCAAAATGCAAATTCGGAGCAATTGAAGTTGAATACGAATAACAGCAATGAAAAGCCCCGCAGAGCTTGCTCTGCGGGGCGAAAATGGTTGCTTGACCAATTGCAGTATTACTGCAATTCAAACATATATGACTGATTTAACCACCGGGAAAGGGGATTATTATGAATCGGAAATCAATCAGAATTATGGCTTTGATTATGGTGCTGGTATTGGCGGCAACTTCGCTGTTTGCTGTCGGCGGTGCGGCGCAGGAGAGCTCTGCTTCGGGCAGATTCAGTTTTCTGAATTACAATATTGCGGGGCTTCCGTCCCTGAGTCTTTCTTCCGATAAAGCCGCAAGGCAGAAGCTGCTCGGCGGCAGAATCAAAGAGGATGATTATGATATAGTTGCGGTTCAGGAGGATTTCGGATACGATTCCGATTTCTATTCCGGACTCGGCGCGAAATACAGGACTTACGGTAGCCAGAGCGTCGTTACCGGAGACGGCCTCAACATCTTTTCGAAGACTCCGCTCTACGATGTTTACCGTGAGGGCTGGAATATGAAGGGCGGCATGCTCTGGGAAGGCGATATCGTCTCGCAGAAGGGCTTTATGTTTGCGGCGATTGAGCTCTGCGAGGGCGTGTATATCGATGTATATAATCTTCATGCGGATGCTTTCGGCGGAGCGGAATCCGTTCAGGCGAGGCACTCAAATTTCACTCAGGTCAAAGAATATATTGCTAAGCATTCCGAAGGCCGCGCCGTGATAATAACCGGCGATTTCAATTCCACTTTCCATTTCACAAACGGCGAGGGCGCGGACTTATATGAAATATTTATTGAGGAACTCGGTATGTCGGATGTGTGGACCGATACCGTGAACTCCGGCAGCTTCACCGATTATTCTGCCTACAGCGGCGATTACTGGGGCAACTGGGACAGCGTTGAGCATATACTTTACAGGAGCAGCGACGCAGTCGAACTCAAAGCTGTTTCTCACAGATATATAAGTTATACGGATGATAACGGCAGTCCGCTCTCGGACCACGCCGCCGCTGCGGCTGAATTCGAATACACCGTGTCGGCAAAAACAGACGGATATAAATTGAAGCCGGCTTCAAGACCTTTCCCGTCGCTTATCGGCATTGCAAAGGTTGTTATAGCGGATCTCAGCTATGTTTTCTCGCATTTTGACGAGCTTGTCACGATGCTGAAATATGCAAACGATATCACTTATCTTTACGAGAATTATTCAAGATAATATTATTAATCCCCGCGGAGCACTGCGACTCTGCGGGGTTGTTTTTGCTTTAAAAAAATGTGAAGAAGACAGCCGCTCTCAGAGAAGAGCCGTGTAAACCTCTTCTCCGCCGTTGACAAAAACTTCGAGAATATATTCATCGCGAAGGCAATGCAGACTTTTGATTTCGCCCCTGTATATGACATCTTCGCGGCCCTTGCGCTTTATGCGGAAGCCGTCGCTCGTTCTTATCAGCGCTTTATCATCTTCTTTAAGAAACTTTCTCACCTCTTCGGCGGGAAAAGCGCGCAGTTTGCCGTCTTCGCAGGTGATTTCACGCGGAGCCGACATAACTCCGATGTCCTTCTCTCTGTATCCCGCGTAGTCCCAGCCGGGTATCCACGAAATCAGTATAGCTCTGCCTTTATTGTCGCGGAAAACCTGACCCGCGTACTGATCCGGACCTTTATCGACCTCGCTCTCGTATATGGCGGTGAAGCGCCCGCTTTCAAAAGTCCCTGCGGCGAGGGAGAAACTGTGTCCGTTCTCTCTGCATACCGACGCCGCGAGCAGATATTTATTCCCAAATTCAAGGAACGACGGGCATTCCGCAAATTTTGCGTTCTGCCACTCGCGCATCACTCCGCAGTAATTCCAGTTCAGCAGGCCTTCGCTCTCATACATCAGCAGAACGGCGGAGTGTTTCTCCGTATTGCCCGAAGCCATAACACAGCGGTATTTCCCGTCTGCATAACAGACCGCGGGATCTCTGAAATCGGGAGAGCCGTCGGCGGGATATGAAGCGATGACAGGATTCCCCTCGTATTTTTCAAAGTTTATTCCGTCGGATGAATAAGCGACGGCAACTGCCTGCCTGCCATCGCGCACGCAGGCGTAAAACAGATACAGAATGTCATCCTTTACAATTGCAGTTCCCGACCAGCATCCGTCCTTATCATAATCCCTGTCGGGAAACAGCGCGATAGGAAGCTCCTCATAATTAATGAAATCCTTTGTCCTTGCGTGTCCCCAGTGCATACTCTCTTGCCAGGGCGTTTCATAATTCGGAGAATGCTGATAAAAAATATGATAATATCCACTGAAAAATACAAGTCCGTTTGGGTCGTTTATCCATCCCTTTGCGGGTCTGTAATGAAACAAGGTTACAGCTCCTTTCCGCTGATGAGCAATATTGCGTTTTTGTAAAAAGAACAGTTTAAAAGCCATAACCGCTGGACTTGCCGGTGATTATGACTTAAGTTTTTATCCTTTGGAAAAGTGCATTACATTTGCGCAGATGAGCTTATCGTAATCGACGATATGGATGAAAGAGCCGTCGGGCAGGGGATAAACGCAGACATCTTCGGCTTCGTTGTCGTAATTCGGAACCTCGCGCACAAGCTCTGTTGCGACCTCGCCGTTTTCGGGATTTACGCGGTAAATTGTCTCGGTTGTCCCGGGATCCTTGCAATCGTAGGAGAGATAAAGCTCACCTTCGTATACCGAGCCGCCCTGAATTCTGTGAATCTGTTCGCTCAGCGGGATTGCCTGAATGAATTCCATCGTTTCGAGGTCGTATTGCAGTATCTCGTCAACCGGGTTAAACGTCGATGTATAGAGATATCCGTTTTCTCTGTCAACGGCGCACCAGGGGATGCCGTCGCTCAGGTGATCGTTTGTCATATTGAAATATGTGCCGGTGAATTCGAGTGTTTCGCAGTCGTAGAGCAGAATGAAATTGTATTCATATTTATCACCCTCGACAGGCGCATAGATAAAGCCGTTAGCGCAGTCGATTCCGCCTATGTGGTCGCTGCCGTATTTTTCCCGGAATTCATCGGGAACCCTGCCGCTTTTATGCATTATGCAGTTCATATCGAGATCATATTTCGCGAGCCCTGTGAAATTAATGGCCGTCATCGCGCCCGAGCAATAGAAATATTCGCCGTCGCAGCAGATTCCCTGCGCCGAGAACATCGAAACAAACGGGCTGAGTTTCTGATTCTTCACAAGCTCATAGCCGTCGGAAACGCTGACCGTCCCGAGCCCGAAAATATAAGTAAATATGAGCGAAAGCGTTGTAAAAAATGAAATTATGTTTTGCATACTGACTCCTTTCACTCCGTTACCGACAGAATATAATCTGCGATTTTTGTGCTCCGCATGATATATCCGGTATGGCCGGCTTTTGGGAAAATCCTGAGTTTCGCGCCGGGGATGGTTTCGGCGATGTGTTCGGTATGCGAGAGTTTTATAACATCCTTTTCTCCCGCTGTAACAAATGTGGGGACGGTGATTCCCCTGAGCATCTCATCCGTGATATCAGGCTCGCGCATCATAATCCGCATCTTGTCGCTGCGGTCAATATGGCTCCATAACTTAAAGAACTTCATCGGCAGATCCTTTGTGCTTTCCGGATTCAGGCTCGCTCCGCTGACAATCAACGATGAGAGCAGGTCAGGGTGGCGGTAAGCGAGTATAAGACCGATGATGCCGCCGTCCGAAAAGCCGTAAAACACCGGCTTTTCAAGGCTGAGCTCGGTGATGAACTGATACATATCTTCGGCCATATCCTCATAGTGAAGAGTTTTCACCTTCTGGCTCTTGCCATGGTCGCGTGAATCGGGGCAGTAAACGGTGAAACACTCCGAAAGGACTTTCACTGCACTCTTGAAAATCTTGTGGTCCATGCTGTTGCAGTGAACCATAATAAGCGGCCTGCCGCTGCCCGTCTTTTCATAAAACAGGCGGACTCCGTTAACGGTTATAAACATTTTTCTCTCTCCCGATTTTTAATCAATCCTCATCATATATATCGCAATTCATATATATTTCGAAGTCTATTTCATCGCAGCCGGGGTTTTCTTCGAGCCATTCCTGCATCTCGCGGTCCTCATATTCGATTTTCAGAGGTCCTGCTCCGCAGTTAGGGCAGTATTGCTTAGGTTTGCCGGTTTTGTAACCGCAAACGGAGCAGCTGAAGTCGGAGGATGCAAGAAAATGAGTATTTTCAATCCAGACCGGAACTTTTCTTTTGTGTCTGAAAAAGCACATAAACTCACCTGTAAAGCAGGAAATACATAAATACCAGCGCCGCGTCGATGCCGAGAGTAAAGATTATGCCGATGACGCAGGTGGTGATTGAAATCCTGTCAAAGACCTTGCCCGAACGCTTGTTATAAAAGAGCGTATAGGTTTTGTCCGTGCGGTAAATCTTGTCGTCCATAACTCCGTCATCCGGGAAAATGCAGGGGATTTCCTCGCCGTCAACCAGATAGATTGCGGCGTGCCATTTAAACATCCCATTTCTCTCGATTCTCAGGAATTTGCCCTTTTTCTTTTTTGAGAAAAGGAGCTTGAGCAGATAGAGAATGAAGAAAAGCGTCATTCCCGCCGAGGCAACCGCAACAGTGCCGAGAACACCTATCATGATGGCATTCTGCCTGCCGAGGAACATCAGCGCGAGGACAATTATTATGACGACTACGATTACCTTTTCCATCTCAGCTTATCTTCATGAAGTTTTCGGTTTTTGACGGGGCGGAAATTTTTTCGCAGATTTCATCGTAGCTGTCGAGCTTGACATCAATGAAATCCTTCGGCTTGCTGTAAATGCAGACGTCGGGATTTCCGCCCTTGTAGAAACCGCTTATCATACCCGTAAAGCCTTCTGCGGCGGCTTCGTTTATTCTTTCGCCCTCCGAGACGGCAACGCATGCCATCTTTCCGCCTGCGGCCGCAATGACCTCGGCGGCATCGGCGGAATCGATACCGGTCATCAGCGCGATTCCGAGATCCGTGAATTCAGTCGGATTTTCGGGCACAGAGCGCAGATGAACAAACAGCGGCTTATTATCATTGAGAGTGCGCAGGGCCTTGGCAGTGCGTATGCAGAGTGATTTATAGATGTTTTCGCGTTTTTCGTTTTTATCAATGTCAAACTCTGAAAATGGAATCTCATAGCCGAGAACTGCGGGGTTTTCTCTGTAATGGGTGCTGATTTCGGAACACATTCTGACGAATTCATTTCTCTTTGCAAAGCTGTGTTTGCCGAGTTCAAAGAGCCTGTATTCTCCGACGGCGGGGTCAAGGCCGGGCGCGTCGGTGCAGGTGAGAATCACGTAGATACCTGCCTTGCCGCATTTATCGATGAATTTATCGAGCCGCTTGAGCTGCGGCTTTGATTTTTTTGTAACCTTTTCATTCTTGAAAAGCAGAAAACTTCTAAGCGGCAGGCGAACGCAGTTGACGCCGAGATTTGCCAGCTCTTTGAAGTCGGCGGGCATAACGGCGTTTTCAAAGCTCTTGCCGAATATTTCACGCGCGCCGTATTCGCCGAATCTCTTTTTAAGCGAATTGAATTCGCCGCGGCTTCCGCCGGCAATCAGGTCGTTGCCGTCACGGCAGCCGAAAACATAGTCGCTCAGGTTTATGCCCGAAATTTCAAGCTTTTCTCCGCTCTCGGTTACAAGCTCCGTTCCCTGAACGCTCACTGCGTCGCCGTAATCGAGCGCCTTGCGTCTTCTGTTGATGACCACGCCGCCGATAATCGGCGCGGCGGCAACCGCGGCAGCGGCGGCAACGGAGACCGCGGCATATCTTTTGCCGTAGTCTTTCGGCTCTTTTACTTCGACTTCCTTGAATTCTCTGTTAAATATGAGTTTTGCCATATCAGTCAAACCTTCTTGCATTTATAAAACATACGGTATTTTCCGAATCAAGTATTGAAATTCCGCTGGTCTCATCGCTAGTGACAAATTTAGATGAGCCCGAGAGAAGCGGGAAGAATACGCCCTCTCTGAGAATCATCGCCTCTGCCGTGAAGCAGCCGTTTATCAGTTCGTCATCGGTCGCGGCAGTCTGAAGATTCTTTATCACCGCGAGGAAATTCACATCATCATACCTGAATACTCCGCCGTCCGAAAACTGTGAAAGATAATCGACCGCGTTGCTCTCCTCCGAGGTCATTACGCTGACAGCCATCTGATAGTTTCCGGAATTCAGCGCGCTTTCGATTTCGGCGTCTGTTTTATTCTCAACGCTTATCGCGAGCGAGATTCCGAGCGCTTTCTGCCATCTCTGGAGCTGTTCGCGCAGGGTTTCATCGAATCTGTCGGGGCAGAGGACGGTCAGAGAAACGGATGATATTTCAAGCTCTTCAAGCCCTGCTTTCCAGAGTTTGCCGGCGGTTTTGCTGCTGTGTTTTATCGAGGGTGTCTGCTCGCCTATTCTGTCTCTGTAAGTCTGCACTCCCGCGTAGCAGCTGCCCGGAATGAAGCCGTTTGCCTTTTTGAAGGCTTCATCCTCTTTGAAAAGCGAAAGGTCAATAGATGAGCAGAACGCCTTGCGGATATTCGCATTCGAGAGCACGGGATCGGTGCAGTTGAATGCTATACCGATGACCGTATCGGGTATTTCCTTCGCTATCGAAACGCCTTCGGGGACATCGCTCATGGGGCCGAGAAGCGAGGCGCTGAGCGAACCGTTCGCAAGCTTTTTGTAAATCGATTCGCCGTCCGCGTCAAATGAAATCTGAACCGAAACGGGCTGGACCGCCTGAGTGCCCGCGTAGTATTTATTCTTCTTGATTGTTACCTGACCGTCTTTTTCGGGATTCCAGTAGCTCAGATAAAACGGGCCGTTGCAGAGCAGTGAATTCTTTGTGAGACCGTATCTGCCCTTCATCGCCTTGAAGAATTCTTCGTTGCAGGGCATGAATTCGCTCTCTGTAAGGCGCGAAAGGAAATCATCGCACGGCTCTGTCAGATGGAAAATCAGCGTTGTATCATCGGGGGCGGCGACTCCGAGCGTATTCATATCCGCCTTGCCCGAGAAGATTTCCGATGCGCCCGAAATAACCATCATCCTTACCGCGCTTGGCGACTGGATGGCGGGGTCCACGGTGCGTCTGCAGGCATAGACGAAATCAGCCGCGCGCACCTTTTCATCTACAAATTTATTGTAGAAGTCTTCGCCGTATTGAGTCTTGAAGGATGAGGGGCAATACCATTCAGTGCCCTCTCTGAGTT
>CAMUZD010000020.1 GCA_947165115.1 uncultured Clostridia bacterium | reverse complement strand
ATTTCTCCGCGATTCCGGGGATAACATTGCCTTCGGAATCAAGGCGGACAAGCCCTTCAAAGACATTGTTTATTATTATTTCGGCACCTGTTTCCGAGGCATACTGTGGGTCAAGAGTTGAAGGTGATGCGTCAATCGCATAAGTGATGCTCTTGCCCGTGCCCCTCCCGAGACACGAGGTCAGGGAGAATAGCATAGCCGCGGCCAGCAGGGCGCAGATGAGTTTTTTCATCAGCTGTCCTCCGACCAGTTTGCGAGCAGATCCGCGAAGGGATTGCTGCCCGATTTCTGTTTGTTTTGCTGTCTCATATAGTTTTCAACATCGCGTTTGCCTGCGCCCGCGCTCTCTTTTCTCTTATTGAAATCGGAGAGTTTTTCGCGGTAGCCGCACACGCAGTAAAACGTCTTTTTATCCCCTTCGCCGCGCATTTCAAGTTTTTTGTGGCATTCGGGGCATCTCGCGTTGGTTATGATTGAGAGACTGCGGCGGTAACCGCACTCTCTGTCCTGGCAGATGAGCATTTTACCCTTCTTGCCGTTGACTTCGAGCATGTATTTGCCGCATTCGGGGCAGACCTCACGGGTGATATTATCGTGGCGGTAGACCGCGTCGCTCTTTTTGACTTCGGAAACAAGCGAGGTCGCGTATCTTCGCATTTCATCGACGAATTTCTTATCGCTCTCGCTGCCCTTGGCAATCATCTGCAGACGCTGTTCCCATTGAGCTGTCAGCTCCGCGGATTTGAGATCGGGCGGAACGATGCTGATGAGCTGCCTGCCTTTTGAGGTCGGGAAAATCTCCCTGCCCCTGCGCTCGACATAGAATGTATCAAATAGTTTTTCGATTATATCAGCTCTTGTTGCGGGAGTGCCGAGGCCGCCCGCGGTCTTGAGAGCATCGCGGAGTTTGCCGTCATCGACCTGACCGGTCGGGTTTTCCATGGCAGTCAGCAGCGTCGCCTCGGTATATCTCGGGGGAGGAGAGGTCTTACCCGCGACAATGCGGACTTCCTTCGCCGTGACTGCGGCTCCCTGACTGAGCGCGGGAAGCGACTGCGATTTAAGATCGGCATCGTCATCCGCGTCATCTGAAAGAGATGAATCATAGAGAGCTTTCCAGCCTGCGGATTTTACGCTCTGTCCCTTGGCGTAGAAATTGTGTTTTCCGATTGTTATCTTTAACTGAACCTCATCGTATTCATAGGGCGCGCTTAAAACTGCGAGAAATCTGCGAACGACAAGGTCGTAGATATGAAGCTCATCGCGCGTGAGTTTATTGAGATCGACATACTGTTCGGTCGGAATTATCGCGTGATGGTCAGAAACTTTCGCATCGTTTACGATATATTTTGTCTGCAGTGGTTTGGAGCGCAGAATCGCCGTTGCCGCCTCTTTATACTGACCGATTGAAATAGCTTTCAGTCTCTCGGGAAGAGTTGCGACCACATCTTTTGTGATATATCTCGAATCGGTTCTCGGATAAGTCAGCAGTTTATGCGTCTCATATAGGCTCTGCATCAGCGAGAGCGTCTGCTTTGCGGAGTAGCCGTATTTCTTGTTGGCGTCTCTCTGAAGCTCCGTCAGGTCATAAGCGGCCGGAGGAGCCTTCATTTTATATTGTTTCTTGACTTCGGTCAGTGTTCCGCGCTGACCTCTGACCGCGTTTGCGACCTCCTGAGCCTGAGCGGCGTCAAAGAAACGAGCCTGGTTTTTTGAATCTTTATACAGCGCGGTGAAAGTGCCGAAATCCGCCTTGACCGTGAAATAATCCTTCGGACGGAATTTCATTATTTCATCCTCGCGCCTGACTATCATCGCGAGCGTCGGGGTCTGGACTCTGCCTGCCGAAAGCTGGGCATTGTGTTTGCAGGTCAGCGCCCTTGTGACATTGAGGCCGACCAGCCAGTCCGCCTGCGCCCTCGATTGGGCAGAGCGGAAGAGGGCATCATACTGAGAGGCGGGTTTCAGGGACGAAAAACCCTCTTTTATCGCCTTATCGGTCTGCGAGGAAATCCAGAGCCTCTGAAGCGGCTTGCGGCAACCGGCCTTTATGAGAATCCACCTCGCAACGAGCTCGCCCTCGCGGCCCGCATCGGTTGCTATTACGACTTTATCGTATTCATTGGAATTCAGGAGCGCACTGACCGCCTTGAATTGCTTTGAGGTCTGCCCGATGACAACGAGCTTCATCTTTTCGGGCAGCATCGGCAGATCTTCCATCTTCCAGCTCTTGTATTTTTCACCGTAAACCTCGGGGTCTGCGAGAGTGACCAGATGGCCGAGTGCCCAGGTGATTGTATATTTATCTCCGATTATGCAGCCGTTGCCGTTTCTCTTGCAGCCGAGAACACGGGCGATATCCCTGGCAACCGACGGCTTCTCGGTCAGAACAAGTGTTTTTGCCATCTGAATACCTCCATAATTATCCATCCTATATAATATCATTATATTATACAAAAAGTCAATTAAAATATGGGGGCAAGGTGAACCACATCTTTTCGTTCACAAATTGTTTACAAATTAAATAAAGGAATTTATGGTGTTTTATGCGTATTAGTATATGAAGGGGTGAGAAGATGGACTGCATCCGCGAAGAAAAATATGAAAGAGAAAAGTTGATATTATCTCCCCGCGCTTCGTTTTCATTTAATTCCAGAGGGCGCCTTGTTCCCGAGGAGGAGTGCCCGATGCGCACGGAATACCAGAGAGACAGAGACAGGATTATTCATTCCAGCTCTTTCCGCAGATTAAAACATAAAACGCAGGTCTTTCTCTCTCCCGAGGGCGATTACTACCGCACGCGCCTGACCCACACTCTCGAGGTGGCGCAGATTGCCGATACGATTGCCGATGCGCTCAGGCTCAACCGCGACCTGACCTGCGCCATAGCGCTCGGCCACGATCTGGGCCATACTCCGTTCGGCCACGCAGGCGAGAGAGCGCTTGCCGCAGCCTGCCCCTACGGCTTCAAGCATTATGAGCAGAGCCTCAGAGTGGTTGATAAAATTGAGAAAAACGGCGAGGGACTTAATCTTACTCACGAAGTGCGAAACGGCATAGTCCGCCACACAAACGGCGAGCCGGCGGAAACGCTCGAGGGCAGGATAGTCCGCCTCTCCGACAGGATTGCCTATATAAATCATGATATCGATGACGCCAAGGCGGCGGGTATACTCACCGAGGACGATATTCCCGTTGAAATCAGGGATGTGCTCGGCTATTCTAAATCCGCGAGGATAAACACCCTCGTAAAAGACTGCATTCAGAGCAGCGAAGAGAATATCATACTTTCGCCCCAGATTCAGATGGTTTTCGATATGCTCCATAATTTCATGTTCGACGCCGTCTATACGAATCCCGCCTGCAAGAGCGAAGAGGGCAAGGCGCAGGAAATGATTTCCATGCTCTATGATAAATTCTCAAAATATCCCGAGCTTATGCCGGATTTATATATCAGAACCGCAAGGACCGAAGCCCCCGAAATCGCGGCCTGTGATTTTGTGGCAGGCATGACGGACCGCTATGCGGTGAAGGTTTTCAACGATATGTTCGTCCCGAAGGGATGGGCGAATATCTGAGAGGTGCAAAATGAAGAATATAATCAAAACACTTATACCGCTCTTCGCGGTGTTCCTCGTCTTCGCCTGCGTGATAAGCGTTTCGGCGAGCTGGAATTCCGACGTCGGCGGCGGAAAGAAAGTCCCCGTCGGGAGCGACGAACCGTTTGTCGTCTCGTCTTATCTTGGCGTTGACTCCCTCTACAGCGCAGAGAATTCAAGCTATTCGAGCGCCGAACTTGTCACAAGATTCTATAAGGAGGCCTACGGCCTGAATATTTCGACCGGAGCAAACGGCCCGGTTATGAATACAAAGGGCTATGCCTTCAAGACTCCGAACACTCCTGCCCAGGGCGATATCGTCTATTCTCCATCCACAGGCAGATGGGCGATAGTCAAGAGCGCTTCGAGAAGCTCGCTTGTTCTCTTTGAGCAGGATACGGTTGCCGACGGCAAGGCGGCGGTTGACAGAGTCGCGAAATATCCGTCCGATTCCTATGCCGTTTATTCGCCGAGAGCGCTGACAGGTTCTGCCTTCCCCGAGCTTAAGAACGCCGATACGGGCGCACTTGTGCTGACCGCAAACGGAAGATATTCGGAGACTACTGCACCCGCCGCGCAGACGACTTCGAAGGCGGATGACACGACAGATTCAACCACAAAGAAGGATAAGACGACCGCTCCCAATGAATCCACATATAAGGATAACAGCAGCGTCGCCTATACCACATATAAAAATCCCGATACCACCGCGGCCCCTGCGAAGCCTTTATTCACAACAGCTCCGATGCCCTCGGGCTACGAGGAATTCTTTACCTCCGGCAAGGAGACCGATGCTTCGGATGAATCGGCGTCAACGGATTATTCCGAGCTCAATCCCTATGAGGAATATGAGACCCGCGAGATAATCACGGCTCCCGCTCCGCAGGAGGAGAAAAAGCCGCTTGACCCGACCTTGATTTTCGGTATCGCGGTCATCGGCGGAATAGTATTCATCACCGCCGCGGGAATCCTTGCAGGCGTTGCAATCAAGAAGCGCGGAGATGACGACGACGATTGATAAATAATGAAAATTCGGCGAAGGGAGTGAGGAAATACGGCCATCAGCAGGGAATATATACAGAATCTGCACGACAGAGCGGATATTGAGGAAGTGATTTCCTCCTATGTTTCGCTTCGCCGGACAGGCAAAAACCTCAAAGGGCTCTGCCCGTTTCACAGCGAAAAGACGCCGTCATTCACGGTATTTCCCGATACGAAATCCTTCTATTGCTTCGGCTGCCAGGCATCGGGCGACGTCATAAGCTTTGTAATGAGGATGGAGAATCTCGATTATGTCGAGGCGGTCAAATCACTCGCGACGAGATTCAATCTGCCTCTTCCGGATGACGGTTTCGATGACAGCGCCGCAAAGCTCAGAATGAGAGTTCTCTCGGCAAACAGAGAGGCGGCAAAGTTCTTCAATTCACAGCTATACAAGCCCGAGAATAAAAGGGCTCTCGACTATTTTCTCAAAAGAGGTCTGACCAAGAAGACCATAACCCATTTCGGTCTCGGCTATGCACCGGACAGCTGGGATTCGCTCAGAAATCATCTGCATTCACTCGGCTACAACGACCGCGAGCTCATTCTTGCAAACCTCGCCGTCAAAGGGAAAAAAGGCGGATGCTACGACAGTTTCAGAAACAGAGTCATGTTTCCGATTCTCGATCTCAGAGGCAACGTCGTCGCATTCGGCGGCAGGGTGATGGATGACTCAAAGCCCAAGTATATCAACACCTCCGACACGCCGGTTTATAAAAAAGGCGAAGGAGTGTTCGCACTGAATTTCGCGAAGAATGCTCCCGAGGTTGACGGCAGAAAAAGGCTGATTCTCGTCGAGGGATATATGGATGCCATCGCGCTTCATCAGGCGGGCATTCCCCATGCGATAGCTTGCCTCGGAACGGCTTTCACACCCGATCAGGCGAATCTGCTCTCGCGCTATGCCGATGAGCTCTATGTCTGTTATGACAATGACGGCGCGGGCAGAAACGCGGTAAACAAGGCTCTGCCGATTCTGAGAAAGACAGGTCTTAAAATCAAGGTAGTGCTCATGGAGGGCGGCAAGGACGCCGATGAGATAGTCCGCTCGTCGGGCAAAGAGGCGTTTCTCGCGATGCTCAACAGAGCAAATAATGAAATCGAGTATAAACTCAAAACCGAGCTCGAAAAGCACAATACGGCTACCGATGACGGCAGAGTGAAATACCTCGCCGCCGCCGCTGAGATTCTGGCAGGCGCAAATCCTATTGAAAAAGAGATTTACGCGTCCCGCCTCGCCGATGAATTCGGAGTGAGCAAAGACGCGATTATGACTCAGGTCAAGGCTGCATCGTTCAGACAGTTCAGAAAGCGGCAGACTGAGCGGAAAAAAGAACTTGACACTGCTTCCAAAAAGACTTTTGAGGATAAGAGCAATCCCGAAATGAAAGATAATCTTGAGGCGGCAAAGGCGGAGGAAACGCTGATTGCCTCGCTGATGAGAAATCCGGATTTTTACAGGCAGCTGAAGGATGAATTCTCGCCGGATGATTTCGTGACTGAATTCAACAGGCGTGTGATAAAGTATCTGATTGAGCTTATCGACGGCGGTTATTCCACCGATCTTTCAATGTTCACTCAGGATTTCACTCCTCAGGAGCTTGATACAATAGGGCGTATCGCAATGAAAGCGGGGAATCTCGCAAACACACTCAAGGAATGCCGCGACTGCATTGCGGTTATCAAAAAAACACAGCCGCCCGGAGATTCGGATGTCAGAAATATGTCTGACGATGAATTCCGGAAAGCTATCGAAAATATGAAATAACGGGAGGACAAATAAAATGGAAAACAACGAAAAAAACAACAACCCCTTCAAGAAACTCATTGAAAAAGGCAAGGCGGCAGGCAAACTTACCGCTCAGCAGATTGACGAAGCAATGCTCGACCTCAATATAGAGGTTGAGGCGCTTGATAAGCTCTACGAAGCGCTCGAAGCCGAGAATATCGAGATAGTCGATGATATGGCGAGCGGCGATTTTGAGGATTTTGACCTTGATACCCCGAAGACTCCCGAAATGGGCGTAGTGGACGAAAAAAATGTCAATATCGAAGATCCCGTTAAGGTCTATCTCAAGGATATCGGCAAGGTTCCGCTTCTCACACCCGAGGAGGAAATCGAGCTCGCAATCAGAATAGCTTCCGATGACAAGAGCGCAAAGCAGCGTCTCGCTGAGGCAAACCTGCGTCTTGTCGTTTCAATCGCAAAGAGATATGTCGGCAGAGGCATGCAGTTCCTCGATCTGATTCAGGAGGGCAACCTCGGCCTCATCAAAGCAGTTGATAAATTCGATTATACCAAGGGCTTCAAATTCTCGACCTATGCCACCTGGTGGATAAGACAGGCTATCACAAGAGCTATTGCCGACCAGGCGAGAACGATAAGAATTCCCGTTCATATGGTTGAAACAATCAACAAGGTCAAGAAGACCAGCAGTCAGCTGCTTCACAAGAACGGCAGAGATCCGACCGCGGAGGAAATTGCCAAGGAGCTCGGAATGTCCGTTGACAAGGTAAGGGATATTATGAGAGTTGCCCAGGAACCCGTTTCGCTTGAAACCCCGATAGGCGAGGAGGAGGATTCCCATCTCGGCGATTTCATCCCCGATGATGATGCTCCCGCCCCGGCTGACGCCGCTTCGATGATGCTTCTCAAAGAGCAGCTTGACGAAGTTCTCAAGACTCTCCAGCCCAGAGAGGCTCAGGTTCTCCGTCTGCGTTTCGGTCTTGAGGGCGGGCACCCGCATACTCTTGAAGAGGTCGGTGCAGAATTCAACGTGACCCGTGAACGCATCCGTCAGATTGAAGCGAAAGCGCTTCGCAAGCTCCGTCATCCGAGCCGCAGCAAAAAACTCAAGGATTATCTTGAATAATTCAGGCAAATTTTGCGTTTTGTCTGATAATTATTACATTTATGTAATATTTCTCTTGACTTTATTTTTCTTAAGTGGTAATATAACTGCACCAAAGGCAGACGGAACACTGCCCGGAATATTATGAAAGGATTGATGCGAAATGAAAAAGATACTTGCAATTGTTCTCGCTCTTATTATGGCGTTCTCCGCTTTCACTATGGCTTTTGCCGAGGAGGCAGCTCCGGTTAATAGCGATCCCGCAGCAGCTGATGAAAGCACCACAGGTTTCGACCTTATCGGCACTATCAAGGGCATTCTTGACAAAATCACCGGCGTTTTCTCAGGTGAAAATGATATCCTTGCTCAGATTCAGGGTATAATCAATCAGATTAAGGAATTCATCGCGAGTTTTACCGGCGGTAATGCTGCAGATGTACTCGGTATTGTTGATCAGCTCGAGGCCAAGATCGGTTCCTTTACGCTGGCAAGCGACATCCTTTCTTATGTAAAAGGCCTTATCACAAGCCTTAAGCAGAAGATCAAGGATCTCTACGCAGGCAACAGAGAGACCGTAGTTGAAGAGACAGTAGCTGAAGCTCCTTCAGACACAGGTTCATCTTCAGTAGCCGGCATCGCTGCTTTTGCAGCTGTTTCAGTAGCAGCCGCTGTAGCATATGTCTGCACCAAGAAAAGAGCAGCATAAAGACAATTAATCAAAAAGCGGTCGCCTTAACCGGCGGCCGTTTTGTTTGCGGCTTTGAAAATTCTGCTTGACAATTTAAAAATACTCTGTTATAATCTCCCTTGCAATTGCGGATGTAGCTCATCTGGTAGAGCGCCACCTTGCCAAGGTGGAGGTAGCGAGTTCGAGCCTCGTCATCCGCTCCAGAAAGACCTCGTTCTCCGGAACGAGGCTTTTTTATAAGATGGTTTTATATTCTGTAAAACGGGGTAATAATATGAAAAACATTTCAAAAAAACTTACCGCCCTTATCTTCGCGCTGGTATTGGGGCTGGCCTATGTGCCTTGCGTTACCGCTTATGCGGTGGAAAGTTCTCCGCAGCTTGACGATCCTGCGCATCAGTATTTAGAGGATAACGCGGTGCTCGGCTACAAATACAATTCCGAGCAGGATTATTATTACTGCGACAGCCCGAATTCCTGGCAGAAGCAGTATGGTTATACGCGCATCTATGATCTCATCGCGCCCTATGTTCTGCTCGAATACGACTATGCCAGAGTGCATTTTGAGTATCAGGGAATCGACTGGCTCGTTCAGCTCTGGAAGGGGCAATACGGCTTGCTGTTTTTCGGCTCTGAGGTCGGAGTTTATACAAAAGAGCATACAGACGAAGAGGATTCATATACCACTCACTATGACTGCGCCGATGAAGATGACTGGCTGAAGATTAAGACGGTCATGTATCACGACGAGGTCGGCGACGGCTACTATAAAAAATGCCTTGAGACGCCCTATGAAGAAACCTGGTGGAGCACCGGCTTCAAGCGCGGCCATCTCAGACAGCAGGAGCCCGCGAAAGAGCTGCGTCAGGAGGGAATTATCACCCTTAAAAGCCCCGAAATGGCCGAAGCTTTTGCCGCGGCGTTTGAGGATTGCGGATTCAAGAGGGCCGAATCGCTTGAGAATCTCGGACTCGACAGCTTCTTTGTTGACGGCGCGGATGTTCACTACCGCTGGCAGAATAATTCCGAGGCTGAGAATACCATGCCGATAAAGGTCGCTACCGGCACGATGATATTCATGAATATCGGTATCGTCATGACTCTGATTCTCGCCGTTCTCGGCGGTATGTTCGCTATGGGCCTGCTTGCGCTGATTATTCTTTAATCCGTACTGTAAGGGAAAAGAAGGAGAAAAAATGAAAGATTTCGAAGTGATGCGTGCCGAGGCTGAATGGCAGAGGGCGGGTGCTTATTGCGTGAGAATACAAGGTATGAACCGCCAGCATCATATCCCTCTGAGAGAGGAATTTGATGAGCACGACCGGGAGGGGACAAAATATATAGTCCTGCTCGATGACGGCTATCCGGTCGCGACCTGCCGCTTCTATGAAAACGGGGCGGGCGCCGTCACTCTCGGCAGAGTAGTTGTTCTGCCTGAATATCGCGGCCGGGGGCTCGGCAGGCAGGCTGTCTGCGAGGCCGAAAAATGGATTGCGGAATGCGGATATAAAGAAATATGTATAGACAGCCGCACTGTCGCCGTGCCGTTTTATGAGAAACTCGGCTATAAGGTAATTGACACGGATATCGTCAGAAGCGGCTCATTCGACTGTATCAGAATGAATAAGATGATATGAAAAAGCACTGAAATCGGCAACAGTTAAAATCAAGACCCGCAGGCATTGTTCCCTGCGGGTCTTTTCATTATATATTATCTGTTTTAATGCGCGGCTTGAATTACATCGCGTCGACGATTTCCTTTGTGTCTCTTGCGATTACAAGCTCTTCATTGGTCGGGATAACAAACATCTTGACCTTTGAGCCGGGAACGGAAATCTCGATTTCCTCGCCTCTGATGTGGTTCTTTTCCTCATCGATGTCGGTGCCGAGGAAGCTGATTGCCTTTGCAACTCTTGTTCTGTATTGCGGGTTGTTTTCGCCGATACCGCCTGTGAATACAATGGCATCAAGGCCGCCCATTGCCGCGGCGTAACCGCCGATATACTTGATGAGCTGGTGGCAGAGCATTGATTCAACGAGCATTGCGACGGGGTCGCCTTCCTTTGCTCTGTTTTCAATCTCTCTGTTGTCGCTGGTGCCGGCGATACCGAGCATACCGCTCTTTTTATTCATAAGAGCGTCCATCTCGTCGGGTGTGAGATTATGCTCTTTCATAATGGTCGGAACGATTGCGGGGTCGATTGAGCCGCAGCGGGTGCCCATGATAATGCCCTCAAGCGGAGTCAGGCCCATGGTAGTATCAAGGCATTTTCCGTCTTTGACGGCGGTGATTGATGAACCGTTGCCGAGATGGCAGGTGACTATTTTTGTTCCTTCTGCCTTGCCGCCGAGCAGATCGATGCATCTGCCGCTGACATATCTGTGGCTGGTGCCGTGGAAGCCGTATTTACGTATGCCGTCTTCCTTATAGAATTCATAGGGAAGCGCATAGAGATAAACGTAATCGGGCATTGTCTGATGGAAACCGGTATCAAAAACAGCGACCTGAGGCACGCTCATAATCTTTTCGCAGGCCTCGATACCCTTGAGATTTGCGGGGTTGTGGAGAGGGCCGAATTTGAAGCACTCTCTGATGGCCGCTTTAACTTCCTCGGTAACGAGCACGGAAGCGCTGAATTTTTCGGCTCCGTGGAGAACTCTGTGGCCGACTGCTCCGATTTCATCGGTTGATTTGATAACGCCTCTGTCTTCGCTGACGAGCGTGTCGATAACGAGCTTGATTGCCTCACCGTGGTCCGCCATAAGATAGGGCATAGCCTTGACGTTTTTGCTTTCGTCGGCGGGAACCTTATGGGTGAATGTGGCGTTTGCGTCGCCTATCTGCTCGCAGATACCCTTGGCGAGAAGGACCTCGCCCTCCATATCGATAAGCTGATATTTAAGGGATGAGCTGCCGCAGTTGAGAACAAGAATTTTCATAGTCAATCACTCCGAAAAATTATTTTTTGCTTGAATTTTGCACTTAACTATTTTATTATATACCTATATATTGTATTTTGCAAGCGTAAAAATGATTTCATCGGGAGGTGAGGGAATGAAAATCTGCGGCGTTGTCGCCGAATTCAATCCGTTTCACAACGGTCACGCATATCTTATTGAAAAAGCGCGCGCGAGCGGTTTTGACGGTATAATCGCAGTGATGAGCGGCAATTTCGTCCAGCGCGGCGAACCGGCCGTCTTTGAGATTTCTCAGCGCGTAGATGCAGCCCTGCGGGTGGGGGCGGATCTTGTGCTGGAGCTGCCCGTGATATATGCGCTCTCGGGAGCGCAGACCTTTGCGCGCGGTGCGGTCGGGATTCTGAACGAGTCAGGTGCGGTCAATTCTCTCGTTTTCGGCAGCGAATGCGCCGATGTTTCAATGCTTGAAAAAGCCGCGGAAATTCTCTCGGGAAACACGCTTGATGAATCGATAAAAGCGGAATTATCAACCGGAATCACCTATGCGGCGGCCCGTGAAAACGCCCTGTGTAAAGTGAATCCGGCCCTTGCGGACATAATAAAAGAGCCTAACAATATCCTAGCAGTCGAGTATATTTCGGCGCTGAAATCGCTCGGGAGCGGCATTGAACCGACCGCTTTTGAGAGGACTGTTCCCCACGATTCGGGCGAAAAAACGGGCTCGTTTGCGAGCGCCTCAGAGATACGCAGATTGATATATTCGGGCGAAGATTTCGGCAGTTTTGTGCCCGCTTTCTATAAAGAATACGGCGAGTTCAACACTGTCTCTTTTAACAAATTCGAAGCGGCAGTTTTGTGCAGAATGCGCAATATAACGGCGGAGGAAATTGCTCTTTCACCCGATGTTTCCGAGGGAATTGAAAACAGAATTCTCGCCTCTGCAAAGACGGCTTCAACCCTTGAAGAGCTTTATTTTTCGGCAAAGACAAAGCGATATACGCTGGCGAGAATCAGGCGGATTATTCTCTCGTCTTTAATCGGTATAACCCGTGAGGATGCGGCGTTTGAGCCGCCTTATATCAGAGTTCTCGGAATGAGCGGAAACGGCGCAAAAATACTCTCTCAGATGAAGGAGACGGCGTCTCTGCCAATCATCTCAAAGACCTCGGATATTGCTTCCTGCTCTGAGCAGGCGCAGAGAGCATTTTCGCTCGAATGCGCGGCGACCGATATCTACACCGCCTGCCTCGAAACGCCTCTTCCGGCCGGTCTGGAGAAGGACAGGCACCCGATAATATATAAATAATTATTATTAGATTAGACAAACTTTTCTGTTTTCGGCAACCTTTTGTTGTCGGAACTCACAAAATTATGTAATATTGCGTAAATAATAGAATAATTTTATTGACTTTTATAAGCGGGGCAATTATAATACTGACCTACGTGTGTCGGTGCGCCCCGCTTATTTTATATCTTTATAAAGCGGAAAACCGGCAAAAAAGCAAATGAACGGAGGATTAATCAGATGCTCAATGTGAAGCCCATCACCAGAGGAAGCTGCACCCGCATGAGCTTCGGCAAAATCAACGAGGTTATGGATATCCCCAACCTCATTGAAATCCAGAAATCATCCTACGATTGGTTTATCAGAACCGGTCTCAAGGAAGCCTTCCGCGATATGGCAGACATCACGGATTATTCGGGCAACCTTGTGCTCAGTTTCATTGACTACCGCATGGATGACAAGCCGAAATACAATGTCCGCGAATGCAAGGAAAGAGATACCACCTACGCCGCCCCGATGAGAGCGACGGTCCGCCTGCTCAATAAGAATACGGGCACCGTCAAGGAGTCAGAGGTCTATATGGGCGATTTCCCGATTATGACCGAAAGCGGCACTTTCGTCATCAACGGCGCGGAGAGAGTCATTGTCTCCCAGCTCGTTCGTTCACCCGGTGTCTATTTCAGCATGACCCATGACAAGACCGGTAAGGAGCT
>CAMUZD010000019.1 GCA_947165115.1 uncultured Clostridia bacterium | reverse complement strand
GTAGCAATCAGACGTAATTTATACTTGATTTATTACTATATATTGTGTATAATTATAGTGTATAAGCGATTATACCACAATTTTAACGGAGGGCTTTCGTAATGAAAAGAAAGATTTTAGCTGTAATCATGGTCTTTGCCGTGGTGCTCGGCACTTTTGCCGGAACGGCGACGACCGCAAGCGCGGAGACAAAGACATATCCTGTCGGCGCGCAGGTCAACGCCTATGTTGACACAGGTGCAAAAACACTCACTTTCAGCACAAGTGTCAGCTCAACCGTCCAGGGTGTAGCGTATCTGGGTGCCTTCGGGCGCTCCTTCCGGCAGCGATCCGGTCAAAATGAATGCGATAACAATAGGCAATGCTCCCTGGAAAGAATATGCAGACAGCATACAGCATCTGAGAATTGAAGCCGGAATCGCAAACTTCACCGATGGTGCCGGTGCCGATTTGCCGAATTTGCAGGATGTAACCATCGGCAAGGATGTTACCGATATTGAACCGCGAGCATTCATTAACAGTTCAGCGATTACCAGATTCGAAGTTGCAGATACCAATAAAACATTCTATACCGATGAATATTATCATGTTATCTTCAGAAAAGATGAACTGTCCAACGGCAGAAAATATGTCACTTTAGTTCGCGCGGCAGTTGAATCCATGAGGAATTACGCAATTCCCGATGCAGTAAACTATATCGCTCCGTATGCATTTTACGGCGCCGAAAAGCTCACAAGACTGACTATCGGATCAGGAGTGGCCGCCATAGGCGACTACGCATTCAGCGGCTGTAAAATCAAGGGCAATCCCAATACGGATGACTCGGTAAGAAACCTCATAATTCCAGACAATGTCAGAATTATAGGCGCACACGCTTTTGAAGGTAATTCTTTCAACACCACTTCATTCTCTTTCAATCTCAATACAATAAGTGAAAACGCATTTGCCAGCTGTGTTAATCTGACAGAAATTACAGCTATCAACAATCCGGTAATGCTTATTGAAAAAAACGCGTTCCTTAATACTAATATCGACAAGGGAACTACGCCGATCAGTTTCAACGGCTCAAGCGATGAATGGAGAGAAGTTGTCAGAAATGAACAAACTCTCAGCAGACTCTCCAGCACCAGATACTCAAGCATCAACCCCCATAACACAGAATATATAGCATATGATATTAACGGCGGTTCGGTATTCACTATTCCTGAAAACCAAAATCATATCAAGAAGGATCAATACTATAATATTATCGAGCCGATTGATCCCATCAAAAACGTTGATGCGAGTGGCAACGATGTTTATCCTCTTCATGAAAGCAAGTATTTTGCCGGATGGTCAACAGAAAAGCTTGACTATGTGACTTCCGGAACTGTATTATTACAGCCCGGGGACACTCTTGAGAAAAAGGCATCCGTCAGACTTTACGCAGCCTGGACAGAAAAGATTAATCTTGTGTTCAACGCAAACGGCGGCGAACTTACCGAAAACCTCGGAGCCGTTGTTTTTGATGAGCCTAATAAGAATTATAAGATTCCCGCCGATACTCCGACAAACAAGAAATATAATTTTGTAGGCTGGTCAAAAGATAAGAACAGCAGTGAGGTTTTATATAAACCCGGTGACACGCTGAAAATTGATAAAAACACTATTCTTTATGCTATCTGGAACACTGAAGGACCGTATGATGTCACTATTGATGCCAACGGAGGCAAGCTCGCTGACGGAAACGCGAAAAAAGTTCTCAGCGGCGTTAAGAAAAAAGGCGTTGATTATACCGTAATAGAGTCCAATCCCACACGCGACCGCTATGAATTCAGCGGCTGGTCGGTAGACGGCGGCTCAACAACTGCTTCGCCTGTTGTCACTAATGATTACAACACCACTGTAAAGGCAGTCTGGAAATTCCTCGGTCCCTGTTACATAAGATACTACGTAGGAAACGAACTTGATGAGTCAAAATCACAGGATGTAGCTATTGGAGAAACCATAACAGTCGGACCGGCAGGAGAGAAAAGCGGATATAAGTTTATAGGCTGGTCTGCAAACAACAAGATTTATCAACCCGGTGACAAAATAACTGTTGATAAAGATTTCATTTTCCAGGCAAGATATCAATATATCAATCCTACCAAAGACACTCAGATCAGTATTTCCGGTAACATCAGCAGAGAGATTGATAAGGGCAGTAAAGTTCATATTATCGCCACGGTTACCAATGTTCCGGACGGTTATCATTTCTGGCTTTACCAGGACGGTGAAGGAGTTACAGGCGGCCCTGTAACCGGCGGTTCCGCGACAATCGACTGGACTTCGGATAAGATTACAGAAGATACGAAATTTAATGTAAAACTTATAGATGTAAACGGAACGATAGCCAGAAACGACACACGTCCTGTTTCGGCAGTTATATCTGTCCATATCAAGGCCGGTTTCTTTGCAAGGCTCATTGCTTTCTTCAAGGGGCTCTTCGGCTTGCTTCCGACGGTTGAAATCAAATAATATATAAGTCTTTATAATCAAATAACAGCATAATCAAAACTGCCGCAGTCGATGATTGCGGCAGTAATAATAAGCATTACGAGGTGTTAATATGAAAAAGGTATTATCGGTCATTCTGGCGGCTGTGCTTCTGCTCTCGGTTGCGGCAATCGGCTTTGCGGAGGAAAAGGACAGCACATTCGGCGCATACAAGCGCGTATTCATTATAGGCATTGACGGCGCTGGCAGATTCATCAAGGATGCAGATACGCCGAATTTTGACAGGATTTTCAAAGACGGCGCAGTGGATTACACAGCGCGCGCAGAGGTCAAGACGGACAGCGGCCCCAACTGGGGAGCCATACTGACCGGCGTTTCTTATTTCAAAACAATGATGGACAACGGAGTTGTCGGCAGCGTTGAAAGAGCGGCCGATACCGATTATCCTACCGTGTTCAATTATGTCCGCCGCGCAAATCCCGATGCTGTCCTCGCTTCCTACTGCAACTGGGGCAGCATAAATCACGGAATAGTTGAAAATGAAATCGGTGTCGAAAAGGTCAATATCGGCGATGACGAAAAACTCACCGACGCAATCTGTGAATACTTCGATGCGGGCAATACTCCCGAACTTTTCTTTGTTCAGTTTGACAGTGTTGACCACGAAGGTCACAGCCACGGCAGCAAGAGCGATGAATTCATTAATCAAATTAATTTAGTCGACGGCTATCTCGGCAGAGTCTATGACTGCCTGAAAGAAAACGGTCTTCTCGAAGACGCTCTCTTTATAGTTACCGCCGACCACGGACATACTGTCAACGGCGGTCACGGCGGAATCACAATGCGCGAGACAAATGTTACCGTTGCCGCCGCGGGCAAGACCGTTGTAAAAGGCGGAAAACTTGACAGTGACACAAGAAACAGAGACATAGCGGCGATTACGCTCTATGCTCTCGGATGTGAAAAACCGACAGAGGATTTCACCGCACGTGTTCCCGCGGGTCTTTTTGAAGGAGTTGACGGCGAAGCGAGGCCCGTTTCGAAGGACTTCGTTGACTATATTGTTTCCGCCCTCTCCTGGGTTATAACATTGATAACTTCGATAGTGTAAAACTGTTTATCATTATTCCGGGTCTCTTCGGGGACCCGGCTTTTTTGTTGCCGTTGAGTTCCCGAAATTATAAATTTATCGAAAAACGATAATATAATTATTGACAAACGATAATTCGGGTGATAAAATAGGGGCGAATTCAAAACGGAGGATATGAATATGAAAAATAAATCGTCCGCGATTCTTTCGCTGATTATCTGCATTCTTTCTTCTTTGGCTCTTATCGGGCTGATTGTCACAATGCCGTCATTTTTTCCGTGGTTTTACGGGAAATTGAACGTTGCCTCAGATTCCGCCGAAAGAATCATCCGCACTGTCATTATCACCTTCTACTGCTGCGCTCCTTTTGCCGCGGCGGCGCTGACTATGATGATAATCATTCTTATGAATATTATCAAAGAAAAGGTGTTTATCCCGCAGAATGTGCTCTGCTTCCGCCTTATTTCCTGGTGCTGCTATGCGGTATTCATCATCACGGCAGTCGCGTGCGCGAAATATTTTCCGCTGGTTATTGTCGCGTTTGCCATGGCGGTAATCGGAACTCTGCTGAGGGTAATCAAAAATATACTGCAATCGGCGGTTGAGCTCAGTGAAGAAAACGATCTGACAATATGAGGAGGGGTAAATGTGATTGAAGTTAATCTCGATGTTATGCTCGCGAAGCGCAAAATGACTTCAGGCGAACTTGCGGCTAAAATAGACATTACCCCCGCAAATCTGTCAATTCTCAAGACGGGAAAAGCCAGAGCAATCAGGTTTTCGACCCTTGACGCCATCTGCCGTGAGCTCGACTGCCAGCCGGGGGATATACTCAAATTCAAGGAGTAAAACTTATGAAAAATGAAGAAAAACCGCTTGAAACAGCTGCCGAAACAGTTCAATCATCCGCTCCCGCGGTAAATGAAACCGCTGAGAATCCCCGCCTGATAACCTGCAATAAAAGAGAAACCATTCTCGCCGTTTTCTCGCTGATTTCAGCGGCTCTGCTGATTGTTATCGGCGTATGGGGCGCGATGAGAATCGGCTTTTCAATCGCATTCCTTGCGCTGTTTCTCACGGGAAGCATCTATCTTTATGATAAGAATAAAAAGCCCGGTTTATATGGAATAATCTGCTCTACTCTCTCGGTCTCGCTCACATCCGTTTTTATTCTGACTGAGAATAAAACAGTCAAATTCTTCTCGGCAGTCATAATGGCGGCTCTCGTGATAATATGGTTTTCATCGCTCGCGGGCAAAAGAATTCCCGACGGAGATACGGGCATATTATCCGCTGTTATTCCTCCTGTTTTCAAGTCGATAGGTTATTCTCCCGATTGCCTGAAAGCTCTTTTCAGCGGTGACGGCAAAAGGAGAAAAACCGTCATCCAGATAATGACAGGGCTCGCCTGCTCGGTTCCCCTTCTCGCCGTGGTAATCAGCCTGCTAATCCGCTCCGATGACGCCTTCGGCTCGCTCGCGGGCAAGGTATTCGTCAATTTCGGCGAAAGGGCGGTTCAGACGATACTGGTCATCTTCCTGGCACCGCTTATTTTCAGCCTGATTCTGACTCTGAAACAGCTTGAAAGAAAAGAAACAACGGTAAAATCAGAAAAGAAACTGCCGGTTGCAGCGCTCGCAGCGTTTCTCTCGGCGATGAGTATAAGTTATGTGACGTATCTGTTTTCTCAGCTCGCGTATTTTTTTGATTCGTTTTCGGGAATTCTCCCTGAAGGATACAGATTCTCCTATGCCGAATACGCGCGTAAGGGATTCTTTGAACTCTGCGCAATAGCGGCAATAAACTTCACGGTCGTATTCGTGACCGTTCTGCTCTCAAGGCGCGGAAGGCTCCCGAAAATCATCGCCGCGCTCGATTTATTCATCTGCTTATTCACTGTTATTCTGACCGCTACGGTTATGGCAAAAATTGTGATGTATATCAAGGAATACGGTATGACAGTGCTCAGAATCGGCACGGGCGCATTTATGGTGCTTATGTTTGCCGTATTTGTCGCGCTGATTCTCAGGTGCTTCACCCCGAAGGCAAAAGTGCTTCAGACGGCGCTGGTTTCAGCCGGAATTATCCTGCTTATACTCGGCGCGGGCAATATAGATTCATTTATCGCAGAATATAATTACAATGCGTATAAAACCGGAAAACTCGAAAAAATCGACGCCGGCTATATGCTTGAACTCGGTGACAGCGGTGTGCCTTACCTTGCGGCGCTGGCAGACGACAAAAACTGCGAAGAGAAGGCAAAAGAGAAGCTTGCGAAGTTCATAACAGCAAACTACAGCGGAACATATTCCGAATCCGATGACGGCAAAGCCGAATATTTCGTGCCGACAGTCAGAAATGAGAAACGCTTCCGGGCATTGTCTGTTCCGAAATACAGAGCGTATTCGGCGGCGGACAAGGTACTCAAAGAGCATCCTGACTTACTGAAATACACGGCAAGAGCGAATGAAAAGTATCATTTTCCGAGTTCCTACCCGGAGGAATATGTTGAAAACCCGAAATATGCGGGGCTTTGGGTTACCGCCGGGGGTGATGAGGTAGTATATGATTCGCTCTATCTCTGCAACGGGGAAATGTCAGTCAACAGGAACGGTATTGAAACCGAAGGCTTCTACTTTGAAGACGGCAATATCCTGAAAGCAGGTTATACCGACACCGACGGCAACGAAATCGAGTTTCAGATTGAATACTCCGAAGCTGAAGACCTAATTTACACATATTTTGATGATGAAACAGTAATCTGGGAAAGAATGTAAGAATCATTCCTGTAATCAAAAAACAACGGCCTGCCCCTCGCGGCAAGCCGTTTTATTATTTATTACTGAAAATGCAGGGTGAGGACACGAACGATTGCAGTAATCAAAGTGCCGGCGACAGTGCCGAAGCATTCAACAAAATAGTTGTAGTCAATCCCCTGAGCGTTGATTACCGGCTCGGTATTCTCGCCGAGGCCGAGTTCCTTGAGAAATTTCAGCATTGCTTTCGCAATCTCAACATTACCCTTTGCGTTGGGATGGGTTGAATCTGCGGCGACAAGCTCGCCGGGACCATTGATTACGCTTGCAAGATCAAAGATGACGAATTCGTCCTTTTTGGTCTCCAGCGCCTGGTTGAGAGCGTTGTTGACTCTGACTACCGCCTTATTGAAGGGAATCCTTCCGAGACCCTCCCAGGAGCAATAGACATTGTCAAAAATCAGTTTCGCGTCGGGATTAATAGCACGGATAAGGTCGATTATCTTCAGATAATCCTCATAGATTCCCTCGGCGATATCATCAAGCTCTTTGTTGTTGACTCCGAGAAGCGCTCCTGTTGTTATAAGCACCACCCTGTCATTCGCAAGATAGTTGTTTGAGCCGATGCTCAGATGAATTATATCCGCCCATCTGATTGCCTCGCGGAATCTGTCGGTATTCTTTATCTGATAAATCAGACGCTCCGTATCGGTCGCTACTCTTGAAAGATTGACATAGTTGTAGCCATTTGTGTCGGCAACTATCCTTGCATAGCCCGCCTCTTCGCTGTTTTCAACTCCGAAGCCTTCGGTAATAGAATCGCCCATTACGAGGAAATTCAGGCTTCCGCCCGACGGGAAATCATATTCGCCGTCTGCCGATGCGGGAACTGCCGAAAGCGGGAGCAGAAGAACGAGAGCGCAGAGGATAACGCAGAGAATACGCTTGGTCTTTTTCATATAATCACCTTTTGATTAGAACATGCTCTTGAGGAACAGGCCGAAATCGGAGGCGGCGTTTTTCGCGTCATTCAAACCGCCCTGCGAATAGTGTTCCTTGAGCGCCTTCTGGATATCCTGATTAATTTCGGGAGTCTCCAGCTCAAAATTCTCAATCGCCCTATCAAGGTCAACGCTGACCATGTCGCTGTCTTCAACGGTATCCTTGCTGGCGAGAGCCTCGTTGCCTATATTAATTACATAAGAATATCTCGGATAAATCGTGAGCCAGTTATTCTTTACCATATGGGCTCCGAAGCGAACGCTCCAGGAAGTGCCGACGCCTTTTGAGAGATTATAGAGTCTCTTGAATCTGTCGCTGCCGTTGGCATTGAGGCGCTTTATCATATCGCGGTTTTTCATAAACTGCTTGATATCCTTGAGCTCCCAGTCGCATCCGTCCCAGTTTTCGCGCCAGGTGGCCCAGCCGAAGCTGCAGGAGCGGTAGGCGGTGAAGACATCCTTGCGATAGTCATCGGGGAATTCAATTGCGGGAGTATAGCCGGCTATGGAGCCGATTGTATTGTCATCCTCATAATAATCGAGGGCGGCATTCATGAATTTAAGGAAATGCGGGGAAACAACGGCATCGTCTTCTATAACTATTACTCTGCCGAATTTCTCAATTATCTGCGATACGCCGTCAATAACCGAGGGGGAAAGGCCCATATTGGTCTTGCGCTCCTCGATATGCATTCTCATAAACGCTCTTTCGCGCATCATTCTGCGCACGCAACGGCGGACCCCCGCCACACGGATGGAGTCAGCTTCGTTTCTCGGGCCGTCCGAGAAAATAAATAATTCACTTTCAGCAGCTTCGGGGCATTTTGCAAGCGCGGTAAACGCCTGCTCAAAATGATGCGCTCTGTTATAGACAAACATAACTATCGGTGCATACATTTTAAAGCCCTCCTTTCACTGAAATTCAATCATTCGGTTCCTTTGAAACATCACGGCCGATAAGGAACACTTTTTAAGATACATTATATATTACCACATAAAAACAGAATAATCAAATATTTTTTTATATTTTTTATAATTTACCGTATTGTTTAGTGAAATCATTTATGCTATAATAACGAAAACAAGGAGGTTTAACCCATGAAAATTACAGACGACATTATCTATATCGGCGTAAACGACCGCAAACTTGACCTCTTCGAAGGGCAATATATCGTGCCCGAGGGAATGGCATATAATTCATACCTTATTATCGATGAAAAGACCGCTGTAATGGACAGCGTTGACGGCAATTTTTCGGCAGAATGGCTCGAGAATATCGAATCCGCTCTCGGCGGCAAAGCACCTGATTATCTTGTAATTCAGCATATGGAGCCCGACCATTCATCGAGCATTACGGCTTTTATGGATAAATATCCCGAAGCGGTTATTGTTTCAAACGCGAAATCCTTCCCGATGCTCAAGAATTTCTACGGCGCGGAGTATCCCGAAAGACAGCTCACCGTCGGCGAGGGCGACACACTCTCCCTCGGAAAACACATTCTCTCCTTCATCGCCGCTCCGATGGTCCACTGGCCCGAGGTTATTATGACCTATGACAGCGCAGATAAAGTATTCTTCTCGGCGGATGCCTTCGGAAAATTCGGCGCACTCGACGCGGACGAGGACTGGGCATGCGAAGCGAGAAGATACTATTTCGGCATAGTCGGCAAATACGGCGCTCAGGTGCAGACACTTCTCAAAAAGGCCGCGGCGCTTGAAATCAATACAATCTGCCCGCTTCACGGACCGGTTCTTTCAGAGAATCTCGGCTACTACCTCGACCTTTACAATACCTGGTCTTCCTATGGAGTTGAGAGCGAAGGAATCGTAATAAATTACACCTCCGTTTACGGCAATACAAAGAAAGCGGCCGAAAAGCTTGCCGCCCTGCTTGAGGCAAAGGGATGCCCGAAGGTGGCGGTCAACGACCTCGCGAGATGCGATATGGCGGAGGCTGTCGAGGATACCTTCAGATACGGAACCGTCGTGCTCGCGACCACGACATATAACGGCGATATTTTCCCGTTCATGAGGCAGTTCATCGGCGATCTGACCGAGAGAGGAATCAAGAATAAAAAGATCGCTCTCATCGAAAACGGCAGCTGGGGACCGATGGCAATCAAAAAGATGACGGCGATGCTCGAGGGCATGAAAAATATCGAATACGCTGAGAATTCAGTCACGATAAAATCCGCTCTCGACGCTGAGAGCGAAGCAAAACTCGAAGCGCTGGCAGAGGAACTGACAAAATAAAATAAATAAGACCGGAAGCAGAAGCTTCCGGTTTTTTAACGGCAAAAACTGGATTCACTTTGTGAACGCAAATTCTACATTTTTAACAAACAATTTGTGCAGGGCGGGATCAGTCAACCACAACAGATTGTGGTTTCTGACTGAGAGTGTAAAACTTGAAGAAAAGCTTTGATTTTAAGATGAAATAACAGTATAATGTAATCTATGCTATTATATATGTATATATGGGAGTCTGCCGCTCCCGGGAGACAGAGGATTTTATGAATTACACAGTGAAGAAAAAGATTCGGGGAGGAGTATTCGAAATCCCCGAGATTATTGCCGATAAGCATCTGAAGTTTGCTTCAGGCGAGCAGATAAAGGTGCTTTTATATGTGCTCAGGCACCCCGAAAAGAGCCAGAGCGCTCACGCAATCGCAAAGTTTCTTAAAATGGATGAAGCCGATGTTGAGGACTGCCTTCAATACTGGGTGCTGACGAATATCCTTGAGGATGAGGAAACTGCCGCCAAAGAAAAGGATATCGCACCGGCAAAAGAAAAAACCGAAAAACCCGCCGAGCCCATAAAATTCGTGCCCGGTCAGAAGAAAGAACCCGAGACAGTCAAGAGCGAAGAAAAGGTTGAATATACAAAGCCCACTCAGGCGGAAATCGCCGCTAGGCTCGATGAATCCGCCGAGATACGCAGCCTCTTCAGCGACCTTCAGAGCAAGCTCGGGAAGACAATCGGTTACGACGGACAGGCAACAATCATCTGCCTTTATGACCATTTCGGACTCCCCGCTCAGGTTATATTCATGCTCGTTGATTACTGCGTGAGCATCGGCAAAACCGGATATTCATATATCGAGAAAGCAGGAAGCTCATGGGCGGAACAGGAAATTGACACGGTCGAGAAGGCCGCGAAGAAAATCGATTCGCTCAATAAGATCAATAAATTCTGGAATAAATTTGCCATAGCCCAGGGACTTCCGAATGCGAAACCGACCGCAAAGCAGGCCGTTTATCTTTCAAGATGGCTTGACGAGTATAAAATGAGCTTTGATATGATATGCCTCGCCTATGAGGAAACTCTCGAGCGCACGGGAAAAATCAGTTTCTCATACGCCGACAAGATTCTCGCAAACTGGCATGAGAGCGGATTCAAGACTCCCGATGACGTGGAGAGAGCGGCGAAGGACAGAGCCGCCGCGGCAAAGAAGCCCGCGGGCAATCCCGATGCATCCTACAATCTCGACAGAGTCAAGAGCAAGGATGTCAGCGGCAAGCTGACCTATGAAAGGAAGCGCAAGCAATGAGCTATTCCGTAGCAAATATCAAATACGCCGAACAGGAGCTTCTGAGAAGAAAGATGGCCGCCGAGGAAACAAACGCCGCAAGGCGCAGGGAAATTATAAAGAGGTTTCCCGAAATCGGCGAGTATATAAAGCAAATTGCCGATATAGATCTGAAAATTCTCGATGCCATAGGCGACAAAGAGAATTTTGACAGAAGGATACGCGAAATCACCGAGGCAAATGAGAGAGTTCAGAAAATCATCGAGGAAAAACTCGTTGAAAACGGCTATCCCGCAAATTATCTTGAAATTCCCTACACCTGCAAAAAATGCGCGGATACGGGCTATATTGACGGCATCACCTGCGAATGCAGAAGAGATCTGCTCAATCAGCTCAATGTAAGGGATCTTGAGAGCGTTTCGCCCGCAAAGGAGTGCACTTTCGACACTTTCTCGCTCGATTATTATTCCGACAAGGTGAGCGGCGGTTACAGCATCTCTCCCAAAGAGCAGATGCAGATGATTTATAACTACTGTAAGGACTATGCCGAGGATTTCGACAGCGAATCAGGTTCGCTCTATATGTATGGCGAAACGGGGCTCGGCAAGACTCATCTCTCGCTCGCGATAGCAAATGTTGCCGCGAGGAAAGGATACAGCGTGTTTTATTCATCCGCACAGACTCTGCTTGCAGACGCCGAGAGGGAAAAATTCGGCGGCTCCGATAATTCGAATACCGAAAAGCGCGCGATAGGCTGCGATCTGCTGATTATCGATGACCTCGGCTGCGAATTCCTGACTCAATACACAGCCGCGGAAATTTATACAATTCTCAATGAGAGAATAAACCGCTCGAAGCCGTTTATTATAAGCACCAATCTCAAATGGGAGGAGCTTGAGAAGAGGTATACGGGCCGCCTGACTTCGAGAATCATAGGCAACTGCACACGTCTTCTCTTCCTTGGAAACGACATCAGGCAGATTAAAAGCGAAAACTGATTTGAGGTATATTCATGGATATAATTCTTTCACTCACCAAGCAATTCAATCTTCAGCAGTGGCAGGTTGAGAATGTTGTAAAGCTTCTCGACGAGGGCAACACTGTTCCTTTTATCGCCAGATACAGAAAGGAGCAGCACGGCACACTTGACGACCAGGTTATCAGAGAACTCTCCGAGCGTCTCGAATACCTGAGAAATCTCGACAAGCGCCGCGAAGAGGTCAGAGCGCTCATCGCCGCTCAGGAGAAGCTGACCGATGAGATTTCGGCTTCGCTCGACAACGCCGCAACAATCACGGAGATTGACGATATTTACAGACCGTTCAGACCCAAGAGAAAAACAAGGGCATCGGTCGCAAAGGAAAAGGGACTTGAGCCGCTTGCAATTGAGATTTATGAGCAAAAGGCTGATTCACCCGCTCCGATCGACCTCGCCAAGGCATATATCAACGAAGAAAAAGGCGTTGAGACCGCCGAGGATGCTCTCAAAGGCGCGCTCGACATAATCGCCGAAAACATTTCGGATGATCCCGATATCAGACGCCGTCTGAGAAATCTTTTCACCGTAATCGGCATTGTCAATGTCAAGGCAACAGACGAAAAGGCGCAGAGCGTTTACACGATGTATTATGATTACACCGAGCCGGTCAAGACCATTCCCGGCCACAGAGTGCTCGCGATTGACAGAGGCGAAAAGGAAAAATTCCTTAAAGTTTCCGTCACGCTTGACGCAGTCAAGGCATCAAATATAATCACAAGCGCCACACTCAATCCTCTCGGCTCGCCGACCACAGAAGCGGTCAGGGAGGCGGGCGCGGATGCTTACACCCGTCTCATATATCCCTCAATTGAGCGTGAAATCCGCAACATGCTGACCGAAAAGGCGGCGGCGGGCGCCATCAAAGTATTCTCGCTCAACACAAAAGAACTGCTCCTTCAGCCGCCCGTTAAGGGCAAGACCGTCATCGGTCTCGACCCCGGTTACAGAACGGGCTGCAAGGTCGCTGTTGTTGACAAAACCGGCAAAGTACTGGACACGGGCGTTATCTATGTCACACATTCGGAAGCGCAGAGGAATCAGGCAAAGGTTCTTATCAAGAATCTTATCAAAAAATATCACGTCGACTGCATTTCAATCGGCAACGGCACGGCCTCAAAAGAGACTGAAATGTTCACCGCCGAAATTCTTCATGAAATCGACGCAAAGGTATCATATATGGTAGTCAGCGAGGCGGGCGCATCTGTCTATTCCGCATCCAAGCTCGCCGCAAAGGAATTCCCCGATTACGATGTTTCGCTAAGAAGCGCAGTTTCAATAGCGAGAAGGCTGCAGGATCCGCTCGCGGAACTTGTAAAAATCGACCCGAAGGCGATAGGAGTCGGCCAGTATCAGCATGATATGCCGCCGAAGGAGCTTGACGCTTCACTAGACGCTGTCATTGAGGACGCGGTAAACTCCGTAGGCGT
>CAMUZD010000018.1 GCA_947165115.1 uncultured Clostridia bacterium | reverse complement strand
AACCGGCATGGTATTACCCGATACGCTCTGAGAATCTCTTAATTTCAGACCGATTTTACGTGAATCCACCTTTTCATTTGCCATGTTGGTCGAATACGGAACGACACTCCATCCGTTTTTCGGAGAAAGACCGATACCCGTAACCTTAACAGCCGCAGTTGAATTATTCAATATAACCGCATTTGTCGGAGTATATACATTTCCGTCCTTATCCATTACCAGTGATAATGTTGCCGGGACAGTTACCGAAAATCTCGTCATAAGATATCCGCAGTCATCACAGTAGCAGTCGCTGTCATCATCGTGGTGGTCTCCGTAAGAGATGTTTGTATGTCCGCATTTACAAACCGATGTAAACTTATGCCTTGTATCAGAGATCGGTTCACAGGTTGTTGTGAAAGTGTGGTCTTCGTCAAATTCGTTCAGCCAGCCGCAGTCCGTACATGTCTGCTTAACATGGTGCTGTGTTTCGGAAATATCTGTATACCCTTGGATTCGTAGATTACCTCATCGTTGTCATTACGGGTGATGACTACTTTCTGAGGGTATTTGTTGATTGATTCGTTGACAATCATCAGGTTCCCTTCGGCTTTACCGTTCTCAAACACGGGCGTGGTGTTCATACTGATATTGATATATCCTTCCTCCACGCTGGCGTTAAGGTTCTCGCGAACTTTATCTTCGTCGACCTTGTTCCAGCCGCCTTCAACGGCGTTATCGTCCATAACAAAGCCGTTATCGGGATCTGTTTTATCCTTTGAACAGCCCTTGAGTCCGAGAAGAAAGCATGCTGTCGCGGCAATGATTAAGCAAATCACTCCGGCCGCGATTCTGATGACTTTTGTCTTTTTGTTTTCGTTTTTGGTTTCCATTGGAAATTTCCTCCGATTTCTGATTTTTTTCGATTTGGCTTCAGAACCAAATCGCTAAGGCGGTATTCTCCGTACATAGCGGAACATGATTTCGCCTCCTTCGTTGAGATACTTGTCGGCACAGGTATTAATCAGTTATTTACCTGATAAACATGCCGACAACTTTAGCGGCGGCTTCGATGGCAAGCCAGACATAAAGACCGCCAACGCTGATAATGAAATGGCCCATATACACACCTCCATTCTTTGTGAAATAAAAAAGAAGCCGATGTATATCAGCTTCCTTCGTTTCGCATATCTCGTTCATACTGAGCGGATATGCAGTTCTTCATGATTGCCGGTGCGTTGAACAGCAGAGTCAGGATGTACGCTCTCATGTTCTTAATTTCATCGTGAGCGTTGTCTATACAGTCAAGAACAAACTGAATGTGCTCGCTGTCAAGCTTCAGAAACCTGTCAGCGACATCTGCATAAGACACATTCTCGGTGTTTATTCTGACTGCATCCTTTGTAGTACACAGAGAATCTGCAATGACCGTGATAACTTCCTGCAGTCTTTCACCGTCAAGGTATGAAGATAAAACATCAAATTCAATCTGTTCCTTGATGTATTTCTCGACCGTCTGTCGGTCCGTCCCAAACAGATTGATTGATGGATTATTACTTAGATAAGTCTTTAATTGATTAGTATTTACTTCTTTAGTATTTAATTGTGTGGGATTTTCCAAAACAGGTTTTGCCAATACAGGGTTTTCCAATATTGGATTATCCAAGATTGGTTTTTCCGGATTTGGCAAATCCCATTCAGGACGTTCATTTTCCGGCAGTTCCCACCATGGCATGTGAAACATGTCATAGGCTATGTTTGAGAATCTTCCGTTTTTATCACGTATTCTTGTTCTGTGAACATATCCGGCTTTGATTAACTCCTTAAGCTGAGATCTGACAGCGTCAAGACCGTCCTTGGGGCATATTACCGCCAGACCTTTTTCCGAAAAATTCCAGTTTGGCGGCAGAGAACACATTATGCTGTAAAGGCCCTTAGCTTTATTTGTCAGATTCGGATCCTTTAAACAGTGGTTTGATAAGGTTGTAAAATTTCCGGTCCAGTTTTTTCTGATTATAGCCATTAGAAATCAGCCTCTTGTGCAATCCTGGCCAGGAGAGAAAGATAATCTTCAAAACCGGGAACACAGGTTTCAAAAACATCTGAATCAAGCAGAGTGTTATGGCAGCTGCTCCTGATTCCCGTTGAAATGAACGGCTCGGATTCATCAACAATTTTTTCCGAAACAATTAAGACTGAAACATCATATATCATATTTACACCTTACCTTTCGTTAGCCCTTTTTTTAGCCTGTTGCTGCTGATAAAGCCTTTCGCACAGAGCAAGAAGCTTTTCTTCTATTTCTTTCGGACTGACAGCCTTCGGAAAGTATTTCTTCAGCTTATCAATCGGTATAATGACATTGAAGCTTTCGGGCTTCTTCCTTTCGGACATAATCTGAAGAATAAGATCCTCATTCAGTTCTTTGTCTTTGCTGCTCTTTTTCATTCTCTGCGCCTGGGAAACCGAAGGAAACGCCTGTTCACTGTCGATTGTGACCGCCACCGAATTCTGTTCTTCAGGAGTAAGAAACGAAAGATGATAAGCGACCATTTCACCCATTTTTCTGGTATCAACATAATCCAGAAGTTCGGGAACAAGGTTGTTAAACCTTATATATCTCTGTATCTTTGTTGCGCTTTCTCCGGCGTTTTCTGCCATCCGGTCAATTGTTTTGCCCGGCTCCGATTCGCCCTGCTCATCAACGGAAGGTCTGCCCACGCTCCGTTTGATTGCATCATTTCTCATCTTGTATGCTCTTGCTTTTTCGCTGGGCAGCAGGGATTCACGCTGAAGATTGCTGTCAACCATTAATATGATTGCTTTATCTCTGCTGAGATGTTTGATAATAACGGGAACCTCGCTGATACCGGCAAGCTGACAGGCTCTCTTGCGCCTGTGACCGGAAATAATCTCAAAGCTGCCGTCATCTGCGGGAATGACTGTAAGCGGAGTTATAACTCCGAATTCTTTAACGCTTGAAACAAGCTCCGCCATGGATTCGTCCTCAAGAATCCTGAACGGGAAGTCCTTAAAATTTTTGAGGCTGTTTACAGGCACTCTGCAAACAGCTTCCTTTGAAAATTCATGCATTGGTGTTCACCTCTGTTTTATTAATATTTTGCATTGCGGACATTATATTCAGCTTTCTCGACTGGTCGAGATGAGCATAAATATTTGCTGTGGTCTGGATATCGGAATGGCCCAGCCATTCCTGAATATCTTTAAGCTGGTATCCCTTGGAAACAAGAAGACTGGCGCAACTGTGTCTCAGATCATGAAAACGGATATGTCTCAATCCGTATTTCTTTAAAAGCTGAGAAAACTTACGGGTAACATAGTCCGGAGTAAACATTTCTCCCGATTCTCTTTTGAAAATGTATCCGTTATTAACATAATGCTTTCCGTATTTTTTTCTGCCCTGTGCTTCCTTTTCCTTTTGCCTGATAAAAATCTCCTCAATTTCAGGAGAGAGAGGAAGAGTCCTGTGACTGCTTTCGGTTTTTGTCGTGTCTTTTTCGATTACATCGGAAAACCTGACAACGGTATGCTTGATGGTGACAGTTTTGTTTACGGTATTTACGCTGTCCCATTTCAGGCCGCAGACCTCACTGCGTCGCAGGCCGTAAAACAGAGTCGTGTATATAACCGGATAAATTTCCTCGTCTTTGATCTTCTCAAGCAGTTCCGAGATTTCACTTTCTGTGTAAAAGTCGACATCTCTCTTCTGAATCTTTGGAATCACCAGAAATTCTGTTGGATTATCAAATATCAGCCTTTCCTTTCTGGCCTGTGAAAAAATAAGAGTAAGCGTTGTCCTTATATGCTTCAGACTTGAAGGAGACAGTCCTTCTTTCTTGTTCTTTGCGAGACTGTTATTGCCACTTACTTTTTCATAATTAATGAAATCCTGAAGATCTGATGAATCAACGTCGGCAAGCAGAATATTCCTGTCTTTGAAATACGGAATAATATGGTTTTTACACCTGCTTTCATAAAACTGAATGGTGTTCGGCTGCAACACCTCCTGTTTTTTCATATTTTCCAGCCATAATCCGATGTAGTCTGTAAAAGAAATTGAAAGCATCTCGCTGTCTGGCACGGCATCATCATCCTTAATATCCTTTTCATATGACTCGCCGTATTCCGCAAGAGTGTCACGAAGCAGTTTTTCAGCGTTCTTCCTGTTGTTTTTTAACGGAAGACCGGTGCTTATCCATTTTGTTTTTCTCTTGCCGTCCTCGTCTTTGTACCGGATTACAAGATAGTATGTGCCGTAGCGTTCTTTGATATAACCTGTCACGCAGATTTCTCCTTTCCGATGGATTTGATTATGAGTTTTAAGACCTCTGTCTTTGAAACTCTTGTCCCATAGCTGAATCTCAGCCTGGTCAGTTCGTTTTTGTTGAGCATTCTTAATACGGTACTCTTGCTTATATTCAATATTTCCTGAATTTCGGAAATAGTAAGCAAATCCGGATAAGAACTGAGCTCATCTGAATAAACATCTTTGATTTTCATAGCATTCTCCGTCTTTATACCGTGCTCAAGGGCACAAATATAGCTCTTAATCATAAGGCATATATTTCTGCCCTTGATTAACGAACAATTGTATTCTTGAAGTACTCGATAATAGTTTCCATATCATCGTGCATAGAAGAGGATGTGTTTCTGTAGTATCCGTAATAGTACCTGCTGTATATATCTTCCATATAGCCGGCTTTTTCCTGATTCAGTTCGTACCTTATTCTGAGATCCTCATTTGAACCATTATGCTTCCTGTATGATTCGGGAAACCCGAAAACTCTGTCGTGAGCATAGGAACATGTAAATCTGTTTTTCTTTTTGGTTTTTTTAATCTTGGCTTTGACTCTTTTGTACGTATCATTGACATTAAACATTTTGTTCCTGTCAAACTTCCTCAAGCCGTCCAGAATAGCTTTGCCTTTTATAAAGAAATCGCAGTTGTCTTTTGTAGGATACTTTTCAGTATATGAACAGTAGAGAAAATCGTTGAAGAAAATGTCATCCTCTCCTTCAACAGCTTTAGCCGGTACATATGTCAGTCCCGCAAGCGGCGTCTTCTCTACGAATCCATAGCCTACATCCCAGCCAAAATCCAGACTGACAAATCTAGGAAGCAAATCTGCCGAACCTTTTCTTGTCAGATTAAATCTTTCATTGTACATTTTGCGTTTTGGATTCTTTTTGCAAATTGTGCTGCCTGTCCTGTAATCAACAAGCATCACATAATAAATCTTTGAATAATTCATAGTATTATCCTTTCTGGTGTATCAAAAAATGCCGAGGGAAGTGGAAAGGAGGTGATAAAAGAAACACTTCCCTCAGCCTGGTCGTTTGTTTAACGTTTTGTTCTTAACCCCAACTTCAGCCAGCTACGGCTTCACCCCGGACTTTCACCGCCTCTCCTCGGTACACTCAAGTGGAGTGCAGGGCACTGATATTTCGACAAAGCTACGAACACCATCATCGCCAATCCGTTGCAACGGACTTTCCTGATCACAATGTTTATCGCTCGCTTATATTTAAGGTCATGGCGCATTGCTCAGACGGGCTCATTCCGAAATACCCTTGGTCGGAAGAACTGTTCAATTTTCAAGGTGCGTGGTCTGGGATTTTTTGGTTAAGTCCCTTTCCACTTCTCTATTGGTACGAAAAAAATTTTTTTGGGTGTAATTTTTTTCATTTTTTAAAAAATTTTTCTCAGCTCATCACAAACTTGCTTATACATCCATCTGAGTTTGTCTCTAGAAATATTCAGAGATGCTGCAATCCTGTCATCAGATAAACCGTCTTTTTTATTTTCAATCCAATAGAGAATAAAATTCCTATAATCGTCATTAAGTAAATCTATAGCGGCATAAAGAGCTAGATTCATATAATCATCTTCAGTGCTTACTCTAGGGTCTCTAACTATGTCGGCGAGAGTGTATTCTTCACCTGAGTTATCTGTGTATTTATAGTCGAGAGACAAGCATTCGAAGCATTCCCATAATTCTATCTTGCGGTGTCTCTGTAACCTTTCCTGCTCAGATTTCAAGAAATTCTCGTAAGTGCATTCCATTACTAAATAATCATCACCTTCCTCAAGACCGGGGAGTTTATAGAACCAGCGCTTCTCCTCATCGGGAAGGTCTTTATTGGCTTTGCAAAGCTCAACGAACTCTTTACCTGTAAGTTCAATCCATTCGGGAGTGATCCCCTGACAATCTCTGTTTTTCCATGCATAGTATTTTTTTGACATTTTGTATTCTCCTTAAATTTCAAATTTGGTTTGATTTGAAATTTGGAGACTACGGATATTCAGCAATGTATGGGAACCATAAAAACATAAAAGTCCTTTCTCAAGCGTGAGCCTGAAAAAGGACTGTCATCACCGCAAGAAGCGAAGCGAGCAAATAAAAAAAAGCACCGCAGAATCGAATTGAGCAATAGGTATAACCTATCAACTCAATCCGGCTTCTTACGGTGCATGGTAGATTTTCAGTTACGAATAGATACTATCCGCATAGCTGCTCCGCTCGCTCGAATTAAAGTCGTATTGATTATTAAATTAAAGCTATCTTATTTATTTCCTTTAAGAGTTCTGAAATATGCCATGCTGAGCGGAAGATCTCCGCTTTTGCATTTTTGACATTTTACTGATATAAACACATCGGGACTGTTGCCGTAAACATCGCAAAGATGTATTCCGCATATAGGACATTTAATCTCTCTTTTAGGGTATTTTTCCGACTCAGTTTTTGATTTTCTGAGATTTTCAACTATAAAACGCGGTATGGGATTACCCTTATAATCAAACATTATTTCTGCCATTTATTTATCCTCAATTAATATAAGCTGACCGAGAAACTCATCGGAATTCTTTGCATTGAACATCTTTAAGCTTTTAAACCTGGTAAGCAACGCCGAGAATGAAACGCCGAGCCTATCAGCTATCTTTTGAATAACTTTTTTGTCTGATTCTTTAATAAGATAAGAACCGTAAATATTTATGTATTCTCCGTTGTTATATTGCTTCAGCGCCTTATCCAAAAGAAACCTAGGCATAAGAACGGCCGCTGCAAATCTGTTTGCATATACTTCGCAGGAATTAAAAACTCTCACGAGTTCTTCTTTGTTATATTCATATTCTCTGTCAAACTTAGATTCAAAACGGGCTCTTGCTAATCCGGGCGAATGGCTTTCCATTATTTTGTGACCGCCCTCGTGCATAATGGTGAACCGTTCCTGAGCATAATTCCTTTTGAGTCTCATCGGCATATCTATAACTATAGTGTTTTCCGGAAAAACAACGGATTGAACACGATTATCTTTATAGATTCGGAGTGGTGTATTACCATCAGAAAGAAAGCCGGTTTTATTCGGGTCCTCTTCGGCAATCTGTGCGTATACTATCGTACAGCCCAGCATTTCGGTTGCAATACCTTCAACATCAACGCACCATACATTTTTCAGGTTTTTATCCTTTATATACTTCATGACGAGAGTCTCACCAAGCTCGTCAATTTCCTCAAAGCTGTAGTATTTCATCCGCAAAATCTCCTTCTTGCCTCAACATACCACTGTCCGTCATCATCAAGATAAATATCTCTTTGAACATTTTCAATCTGAACAGTATATCTTATACCGTCGAATTCATTATCGACCGGATTACATTTGTATAGAATCTTCTTTATGGAAAAAACTCTTCCGTCATTCCAAAAGATTTTTTTAGGGGTTTCATTACCCTGGTTATCTCGCCTTGCCTCCACAGTAATATATTTCTTTTTCACGCTTCTGCCTCTTTTCGCTAAAATCCTGTCAAAAATAAAATATCTGTTATGCTCCCGCGGTTGTCTAAGTAATATCAACAATATGATTACACGGGAGATCTTTTACCCTGCCTTTTATCCTCAAGCTGCCGTCTTCAAAAATCCTGTATGAAAACTTTGCCTTACAGTTTCCACACTTTACTCTTCCCCTGGGATGATTTGCATCAGGTTCGGCGAGCAGCTTCCCGCATTTCAGACAATGTACTTTCATCATCCTTCACCTCAATCAAAAAGTATTATCCATAAAGTCAATTAATTCGCCGCAAATATCGCAGATTCTGGGTATAAGAATCTCTTTGCCGTTTGATATACCGTTATCTGCATAGAATATAACTATTTGTTCAATGTAGTCAATTTTCTTAACTGTTCCTGAATAAGTCAGATACTTACCGCCGGATTTAAGCTGGTCGGGTTCAAAGTATTCAACCTTTATTTCGGGATGTCGTTTTTCAGATATCTCATCTGCAATCATTGATATTTTTCTTTCAAGAACAAGCAAATCGTCATCTGAGATTTCCGCCTGTTTGTCGGTCAGTCTTGCTTCCTCTTTTACCATTTCATCGTAACCGACAAGCGCGGCAAATGGGGCAAACTGAGCAGCACGGTCATAGAGTGACATATTATTTCTGTCACTCGCCTGATGGTGAGGCATATCTATTATTTCGGCATAAACGATTCTGGGATTATCTTCTTTATTAATCATATCAACCACCTCACTCAGCTTTATGGCCGCCGACCTGGCCGTTGCGTTCTATAGTGGTTGCACCTTCTTCAAAGTTCATGCCTTTAAGAATCGCATTCTTTCCGTATTTGCTTTGAAGCTTCAGCGTCGCTTCCTGGATTCTCCGCTCACGATCTTCTTCAGCAGATTCCTTTTCACGTTTTTTCTGAAGAGCATCATAATCCACAAACAAGCTAAGTTGCTCAGGCGCTTCTTCCGGAATATCCTTTTCTTTGACCAGTCCGCATGCAGTTATATTGATTCTTCGGATAAGCAGATTAGGATCAACTACTCTTGAGTAAATCTCCATAACCGTGTCCATTATTCTTTTTGTTGATACAGTATATCTTTCAAGATTGCCGGTTCCGTGTGCATGAGAGGGATGCGGTCTGCCGTATGGATCAAGAGAAACCTTTCCGGTAAATTCTTCTCCTGTTTTTGCAACTGCAAAAACTGAATCGGAAATACCATTGCCTTTATATATAACCTTCAGGCTCTCTCTGTCATATCCGATTGTAAGGACCATTTGCTTTGTAAAGAGATTCTTTTTGACCAAATCCAAAACAAGCAGCTCGGTCATTTCTCTTACAATCAATTTGCCCTTATTGTAATCATAAGGCTCTTTTAACACCTGACCAGAAGAAAGAGAATTTGTGCTTGGACGATATGCCTTAATATACTCAATTGTTGTTGGTTCCCAACCCCAGGCATGATCAATGAGCAATTCGGCATTGATTCCGAATGTTTTATAAAGCATATCCTCTTTGGTCTTATTAACCGATGCTCTTGCAATATCACCCATTGTATACAGGCCCATCTTTTCCAGCTTATTGCTGTAGCCGTGACCGACTCGCCAGAAATCCGTCAGTGGAGTATGACACCAGAGTTTTTCTCTGTATGTCTGCTCATTCAGTTCGGCAATTCTGACGCCGTCCTTATCTGCAGGAACATGTTTTGCGACTATGTCCATAGCAACCTTGGCAAGATACAGATTTGTTCCTATACCTGCAGTTGCCGTAATACCAGTGGTATATAGAACCTCCCGAACCATTGCCATAGTCAATTCATGAGCAGTCATATGATATGTATCGAGATATGCTGTCGCGTCAATGAACACTTCATCAATAGAATAAACATGAATATCCTCTGGAGCTATGTACTTAAGGTATATCGAATATATCCTTGTACTGTATTCCTCGTACATTTTCATTCTCGGAGGAGCTGTAATAAATGACAGTTCAAGAGAAGGATCAGACTCAAGAGCAACGGCATCAAATGATGCAGAAGCAAACGAATACTTACCGTTTTCGTCTTTACGAATCAACTTGTGCCTGATTGCGTAATCCAGTCTTTTTTGATTAACTTCTTTTACTTTCTGTATCGCTTCAAACAGTCTTGCTCTGCCACCGATTCCGTGGGCTTTTAATGAAGGAGAAACAGCAAGGCAGATTGTTTTTTCTGTCCTGGACGGATCAGCCACCACAAGATTTGTTGTAAGCGGATCAAGATGCCGCTCAACACACTCAACGCTTGCATAGAAGCTTTTAAGATCTATTGCAATATATGTGCGCTCCATATTGTTTCTCCTTTCCTGATTAATTCTCCATAGGTCGCTCTACAAACCATCTGCCGAATCTGGCAGCAAACAGTTCACCGGCTTTTTCAAAAAACAGATGTTTTTCTTCTCCGTGGATTATGACAGTATAACAATCACCTGAATATCCGGTTCCCAGACAGGAAGCAGGTCTGAAGTCCTTAACCTCATCAATTTTAAATGTTCTGCCGTCTGACCATGTTATTGTTCTCGGCATCATATATCCTGTAGAGTCAATATCCGAATTGACTTTTACATAAATCTTTTCATATTTTTGTCGCATATTGATTCATCCTTTTGCGATAGGTATAATTGAACAATCATCAAAACGACTTGATCATATGTTTTGCAACTCCCTGACAGACAAACGAGTCAAGCTCGATTGTTTTGCCCGGGTATATTTTTTCATTCATATACGCGAATATGTATTTGCCGTTCTTCTTTCCTTTATATTGTTTGAGGGTGTTCTCGCTATCAGCATTAAGAACAACAACTATATCGTTTTTCTTCGGCTGTGACTTTTTATCTACTACAACAAGAACACCTGGTTCAATTCCTGCATCGAGCAATGAATCACCATAAGCGTGAAGGATATAGAAATCGCCTTTACCGAATATAGACTCAGGAAGATTGACATACTCTTCGATGTTTTCTTCCTCAGTTGTCGGATCTCCGCATCCGATTGAACCGAGAATAGGAGCGCTTATCTTTGAAAGAGAATTGCATTTCAAAATAACATCGGTTTCAATGCTTTTGCCGTCATAAATAATCTCCTTCAGTTCGTTCATAGCAACAAGGTAATTATGAACTGTTGATTTGCCGATTCCCAAGCCGGCAGCTATTTCTCTGACCGAGGGAGTGCGGTGCTCACATCGGTAAAAGTCGTTTACATAATTTACAATTTTATCTTTTGTATCTTTATTTAAGAGAGCCATAAAAAACCTCCAATATGCTCAATGGACGGTCTGTCCATCAGTGTGATTACATCTTACAGCAAACAAATGTTTGTGTCAATAGGTTTTTTGACAAAATTTGCAAGGTGGGGAACACGCACCACACCATCGAAAAAATCTTGATATTTTTATTTACTTTCATAATATCTTATGATAAAATAACATAGGAAAAATTTATGCTTGGAGCAATATAATTATGAGCCAACAAAATCAGAGTCGGATAATTGAAATATTGAAATACTTTTGGGAGAATACGGACAAAGAGCATTATGTCACTTTGGTTCAACTTCAGAATCATCTTCAAGGTATGGGTATGTCCCCTGACAGAAAAACCCTTACTAAGGATATTGATATTCTGAATTCAATTGGTTTCTTTGATATCGAGCATGATCGAAGCGTGCAAAACAGATATTATATAACAAGACGATATTTCAAAGAATCCGATATTAAGATGTTCTGCGATGCTGTTCGTTCATCCTATTTTATTTCCGATAAAGATGCTAAAGAATATATATCTGCATTTGAGACTTTTGTTGGCCCTTCGGCAAGAGAAGAACTTCATACCCCTTCCTTTATTGACGCATCTGTAAGGACAAAAAACAACAATGTAATAAAGAATGCTAATAAAATATCAAAAGCTATAAAAGAAAAGAAAAAGATTTCTTTCAAATACTTTGATTACACCGTTGATGGAAAAAAAGAACATAAGGGTAACAAAAAATACTTTGTTTCCCCTTATGCTATGGTAATAGATGATGGCAAATACTATTTTGCCGGATTTGAAGATGAGGCTGAAATTGTTAAAACATTCCGAATCGATAAAATTGATACGCTTTCCGTTACTGTAATTGATGCAGTTCCTCAACCAAAAACATTTAATGCTAAAAAATATGCGTCACAGACAAAAATGTATTCCGGTAAAGAATCAGAAGTTAACCTATATTGTCACAAAGAAGTTATGTACGGCATCATTGATAAATTTGGCACAAATGTTAAAACTGAAAAAGTCGACGATGATCACTTCCGGGCCTTCGTTACCGCTGAGGTTTCACCCACGTTTTTCGGCTGGGTGCTGGGTTACGGCGGAAAGATAAAGATTGAGGGTCCGGAGACGGTGGTTAAGGAGTATAAAAAACTATCAAAAAACATCGTTTAAGAACATGGTTTGCAAAAAAATTCGAAAAAAATTAAATTTGGTTATTAAAAACCATTGACAAATGAAATAAGTGTGATATACTGTAAATCGTGAAATATGGTTATCGATAACCAAAACAACGACGGAGGTATATTAAATGTCTTATTTAAACAAATCAATTATTGCAAACCCCGAAACAAGAAGAAACGCGGAATTTATCTTAAACGAAATCGATTTTGTTTTATCAAAAGCAGCTAAAGGCTTTTCTTTGAATGAAATCAAACCGATTCTTTCTGCTTATCTCCTTTTTGAGATTAAGAACAATGGTTTTGAAGACAAGTTTAATTATAATGACTTAGATTCAAACAAATTAAATCTTGAAGAAGAAGTTGCTTTTGCAATTAAAGAATCCATCAGCAGTGAGGAGTTTGATGCAATAACAAGATTGTTGAAGCATTATTCTGCAGAGGATTTTGCTTTAGCTTCTTACATAGGAGATTATTATATCTCTTTAAGAGCATCAAAAGCCTTTTCGTTAGTAACGCCGGAATCCATAATCAAGCTTTCACAAGCTTTACTGGATATAAAGTCTAATGAAAGCGTTGCTGACATATGCTGCGGCATGGGATCTTTTATTGCTTCAACATCAATTCTTGAGCCGAAAGCATCATACAGTGGATATGAAATCAATACCGATTATAAATTGATTGCATATATCAAGGCTAAACTTTCCGGTAACAATATAAAAGTATATCAGAATAACGTTTTACATCTGCCTGACTTATATCCGGACTTGACGTTTGACAAGATTTTTTCAAACTATCCTTTTAAGGTAATTGTAAAAGGAATAGTAAATGAAAGTGATTTCTTTGTCTCATTATTTAAAGATCATCCGGAACTGACTCGTCTTACTTCTTCTGACTGGATTTTCAATCTGCTGCTTCTCAAACTGCTTTCCAAGAACGGAAAGGCAATCGGAATTATGACGAACGGCAGCACATGGAACAGTATAGATACTCCTGTTAGAAAGTATTTCGTTGAGAACGGTTTTATTGAAAGTGTTATTGCTCTCCCAGAAAGAATGTTTACCTCAATATCAATTCCTACTTCTTTAATCGTTATAAGCAGAGGTAACACAAAGGTCCGTCTTGTTGATGCAACTAAGACT
>CAMUZD010000017.1 GCA_947165115.1 uncultured Clostridia bacterium | reverse complement strand
CCGCATATCGGGCACTTCAGATCCTTTTCTTCTGTTTTGTATCCGCAGCTTCCGCATATTTTTTTCATATTATCACCTGATTCCGGATGAGTTCATTTCTTCGATTTTCTTAAGAATTTCCTGTTCTGTATTGCTTTCTAATACAATTTTGTAAAGCTGTTTCGCGATTGCTTCCCATTCCTCTTCCGGTTTTGAGATTACTTGGTCTGCTATCGCCCGCTCCGTATCGTATGACAAATTTTTCTCGTATGAAATCTCGGTAAGCCGAACCGTATATTCCATTGCTGGATCGTAACCGCTTAGCATTTTCAATCAAAGCTCTCCTTACATATTTCTACGCCTTAACCTTAAGACAATAAAACTTATTATGTAAATTCTGTCAGATAAAACATAGCATATTTGCACATTCAAGTCAACAGCGGCGTGCAATTATTGCACACCGGGCAAAGGCGGATTCCCGATTTTTAAGCTCAAAAATGGAGATAAGGCAGAAGAATTGCACGGCCGAAACTCTGTAAAATCTATTGACCGCCCGCATTGTTTCGGGTTATAATTATTTTAATAAACATAATTAAAACCATAAGCGTTTTTGTATCGTTTACACCTTTCAGAACATAAGGAAGGAATATGTATGCAGCAGATTTTTCAGAGAATAACGGCGGCGTTTCTTTCGCTGCTTACCCTGCTCGGGCTGTCGCTGAATCCTCAGCGGCCTGTTGTTGACGACCCCGGGCCGGTCAGTATTCCTCAGCCCGATTACGCTGCGCTTGCCGCCGAAGAGGCGGACTGGCTGTGGAAACAGCAGCTTCCGAACGGAGCAATAGCTTTTTATTACCGCGATAACGGCGAGGTTACCGTCAACCCTTATTTTTCCGCCTTTGCCGCCATCGCGCTGACCGCCTATGACGGCTCGCCCGAAGCGGGAGAGAGAATAAAGCGGTTTATCGAGTGGTATTTTGCTCATCTGAATACAAAAAGCGACAATATCATCCCCGGCACGATTTATGATTACACAATCACCATGAAAAACGGCGAAATCGTTTTCGAGGAATCCACAGGCAAATATGATTCCACCGATTCATACAGTGCGTTTTTCCTCCGCCTGCTGTGGGATTACGCCGAGCGCTACGGCGACACAACGCTTCTCAGAGAGCACGCCGCCGAAATCAGAAATCTGCTTAATGTAATATATGCCACAAGGGTTTTCGGCTATACCTTCGCCAAACCCTCGGACCTTCATTTATATCTTATGGATAACTGCGAGGTCTATGCCGGAGTCTGCGCGGCAGAGAAAATCGGCGCAGCCATCGGTGACAGCGAGCTGCAGAAGAAAGCCGCCAAGGCCGCGGATGTTTACCGCACGCGGTTTATGAAAGACTGGTATCGCGACGGCAGATTTATCTATCAGAAGGTTATTTTCGGGCCGTTCGGCCTGCTTGATTATGACCCGCTTTTCTCCTGGGATAATTTTTATCCCGATGCCGCCGCGCAGGTTTACCCCGTGCTGTGGGATCTGATTTCACCCGACAGCCCCGAGGCAAAGCTCGTCTATGAGAATATCTGCAACAGCTGGAAATGGGAATCAATGGAATATGTCCGCAGCGGAGTAGAGGTGTTTTACTGGGGAGCTCTCGCTCTCGCGGGAGCGAAAATGGGCGACACCGAAAGGGTAAACACCTATCTTTATTACTACGGCCAGCGCGTTAATCCCGACCGAGCCTATCCGCTCTACTGCTTTGATTCCGCGATGGTTCTCATGGCGCTTATAACGATGATGAATCCGCAGGGATGAACTTATATTTAAAAAATTGGGGAGAGCGATTTTATGATTCAGAAAGTAACCGCCGTTTTTACGGCAATTCTCACATTCCTGACCGCTTTTTCGCAGACGCTGTTTACGCCGAATCTTATCAGGATTGATTTTGATAATATTGTTGACGAAATCAGACCGGTTCACAATATCGGCAGGATGCCCGAATATGTGACCGGCAGCGAAGTGAACAGCCTTTTCACCAAGGCAAATATGACCTCGTGCAGAACTCACGATATCAACTGCACCGATATTCACCGCATTTTTCCGGATTTTTCAAAAGATGTAAATGATGAAAACTCATATAACTTTACCGAATGCGACAGTGTTATCGCGTCAATCGTCGATACGGGTATGGAGCCTTTCTTCCGCCTCGGAATATGCTGGAGCAACCCCGTTACGGAACGTGAACATCTTATGCCCCCTGCCGACTATACAAAATGGTCTCAGATCTGCGAGCATGTTATTCGCCACTATAACGAAGGCTGGGCGGACGGTTTCAATTACGGCATTGAATACTGGGAAATATGGAATGAGCCGGAAAACAGCGACGATATCGCGGATAATCACTTCTGGATGGGCTCCGACGAAGAATTCTTCCGCCTTTATGATACGGCCGCAAAGTATCTAAAAGATAAATTTCCCTCTCTTAAAATCGGCGGCTACGGCTCGTGCGGATTCTATGCGCTGACGAAAACAAATGCCGTAAACACGGGCGCAACCCCGAGAAATCAGTATTTCGTAACTTATTTTCAGAATTTTCTGAGCTATATCAAAGAGCATAATTCACCCATGGACTTTTTCTCCTGGCACAGCTACACGACCACCGGAAAGAACGCCCGCTATATCGATTATGTAAGAGAGAACCTTGCAAAAGCAGGCTACGGCGAAGCGGAAATAATCTGCGACGAGTGGAACTATAATCCTATGGAGAATGACAAGATTGACCGCCGCTACGGCGCGAATCAGACCTCAATGCTGATTATGTTCCAGAATAAAGGCCTTGATATGGCGCATTATTATGACGGCGATGATGACGGTCAGTTATGGGCAGGCCTGTTTGTGAACGGGCGTCAGCCTTCGTCCGCATATTACGGCTTTTGGGCTTTCGGTCAATTATATAAGCTCGGCAGTCAGGCAAAAATCAAAAATCTGTGGCTGCCCGAAGATTTATATGCCCTTGCCGCAACCGGCGATGACGGGAAAGCGCTCCTTATCTCCAATGTCTCCGAAAAGAGAGACCGTAAGCTTAAAATTGACGCGGGCGACTATACCGTTGACAAATGCATGACGGTAAATGAAAACTGCGAATGGGTTGAAATATCTCTGCCCGATAAGATTGAAAGCGGCTCAATGCTTTACGTTACATTCAAATAATAATTATTGCAATCCGCATAGGTTTGCGCCTGACAGCGCTTTATACAGAGAAAAGGAAGGTTGAAATTATGAAAAAATCATTTATGGCGGCACTGAGCTTTGTTCTGTGCCTTGCTATAATCGGCTCGTTTCTGTCGGTCGGCTTCGCGGAAGAAACAAAGATTACAACCTGCGGCGAAGACTGTGAGTTCTATCCCACAATCATTGTCCCGGGCAACGGCCAGTCAAGCGTCTGCGTGACCGATGACAGCGGTAATTTCATCCTTGATGACGACGGCAATAAAATCCAGGCTTTCCCCGCATATTTTCAGATCGGTAAAATCATCAGGCGGGTTCTTTTCCCCGCCCTTGCCTCGCTGATGCTCCAACGCGATATAGGGCTTTCGGATGCGCTTGCCGATGTGATTGACGAGTCATTCGGCATAAACGCCTGCGATCTGAACGGTCAGGTTGTGACAAATGTTGTCACCGAGAAATTCCCCTATCCCTACTCAAAATGCAGCGACTATGAAAAGACTGTCATAAACAACAATATTCCGTTTAACAAATACCCGACCGCCCTTCCGGATGACCATATCTACTATTTTGAATACAACTCCATGGGTAACCATATCGGTTTTGCGAACGAGCTTTATGATTATATCCAGATGGTGCGCGCCCAGACAGGGCACGACAAGGTTAATCTTGTTCCCCTGAGCCAGGGCGCCTCCGTCACAAGCGCCATGCTTGAATACAGGCCCGAGATCATGGATCAGCTTCATAAAGTGATATTTGTTGTTCCCGCACTCAAGGGCTCAACACTTTTCGGCGATGTCTTCACCGGAAGAGTCAGCTTTCTCAACACGGATTATCTCTATAACGGCTTCCTTTCGGATATGCGGCTCATGGATGAGAGCACCGCGAGATTAATCGAAATTCTTCTGCGAATTCTTCCCGATGAGGTTATCTCCGCATCGCTCGACAAGGGCGTTCGTCACCTTATGGAGAACACGATGATCCGCAGCACGAGTATGTGGGCGCTTGTTCCGCCGGAGGACTATCCCGCCGCGGCGGAAAAATACCTTTCCTCGCCCGAAATGGCAAATATAAAGGCGCAGACAGACAGATACTATCAGGCACAGCTACACCTTGAAAACAACATTCAGGCACTGCTCGACAAGGGCGTGCAGGTTTTTGACATTGCCGAATATAACTATCCGCTCATAAACATCGGCGAAAGATGGAACGAAATGAACGGCGATTTCATTCTCGACCTCTCCTCAACCTCAATGGGCGCTTATGCAGCCAACTGCGGCGAGACGCTGCCCGAAGGCTATGAGCAAAAAAATACACACTGCGCGGATGAGACACATAATCACATCTCGCCCGACCGCGTTGTTGACGCTTCCGCAGGGCTTCTGCCCGATACCACCTTCTATTTTGAAGGTCAGCGGCATGATCTCACCCAACATAACAGCATTATTCTGAAACTCGCAATGCGGCTTATCGCCGATGACGAAATCACCGATGTCTATTCCTCGCCCGAGTTTCCGCAGTTCCTTTCGGGCAGAAATGTTCAGGAGCTTCTTCCTCTTCTCAACACGGCGAAAGCCCTGCAGGCGGAAGGCAAAAGCAACGCGTCAATCGATGCCGCGGCGGCTGATGCCCAGGCGGTGCTCGACAATAATCTTGCAACGGGCGACGAGGTCGCGGCATGCGAAAAGGCGCTTCGCGAGTACCTTGTGAAAGCGGGAGCCGCAGAGGAGGAGAAAACACCGAAAGACGCGACCACCCTTCGCAATATCAGCGCTTATCTTTACGAGAATTACGGCACAAACGGCTTCTCCGAGATGCCTCTGCTGTTTATCAGAAATCTGATTGCAAAATGTTTGGGCGTATTCAAAGGCTGATACCGATATCCGGCAGACGAAGCCGGATTGGAATAACTTCCGCTTACCGAGAATAACCATATACGGAGAAGTAAAATGAAAAAGAGTATTTCAATTATTCACCGTTGATTTCCTTCAGAAGAAAGTAAAAAAGAACGAGGGCGAGGTTGCGAAATATTATGTTGAGAAAAGCCACCCGGCAATAATCAGTCCCGAAGAGTGGGAAAAGGTGCAGACGGAAGTTGAATACAGAAAACTGCGCGGAAATCACTACAACAGTCTCAACCCGTTCTGCTTTAAAATAGTGTGCGGAGAATGCGGCGACCACTACGGTAAAAAGGTCTGGCATTCAACAGATCCGAAATACCGCAAAAACGTGTGGCACTGCAATTCAAAATATCTCCGTGAGACCGGGTGCTCAACTCCGTTTATAACGGATGAAGATATAAAGATTCTTTTTATCCGGGCGGTCAGAAAACTGTCCGTTGATGACGGAACTGTTCTTGAAACCTGTATGCTGGCAAAAGAAACTCTGGCCGATGCTTCCGCCGAAGAAGAGCGGGGCAAAGAACTTGCCGACAAGCTTGAAATGCTGAATCTGATGATTACAAACCTTATCAAGGAAAACGCCGCCGAACCGATGGACCAAGCTGAATACAACCGGAAATACAATCTGCTCTCGGGACAATACGAAGAGGCGCAGTTTGAATACAACTCTCTGTGTGAGAAGATACTGGAAAAGCGGTCAAAGGCAGATAAAATAGATGCCTTCATAGAGCAGATAAAATCGATGCAGAATATGCCGCTGGTTTATTCCGACAAGATGTTTATAAATATGGTTGACGAGGTCGTGGTGACCGCTGACGAATCACTGATTTTCAAATTCAAAAACGGCGCGGAAATAGAAGAACTGCTCGACTGAACCATATAAACAAAAATGCCCGGAGCGTGGGAATCATCCCATAACTCCGGGTTCTTTTTTATGTTGACCGACTGTGTTGTTTTGAGTTATAATTATCTCAACAAATCGGGATTTGCGGAGATGATAGTTTGAAACGAATGACAACGAAAGAAATACTGGCGTCGTCCTTCAAGGAGCTTGCGGAGCACAAAAATATTGAGAAGATAACCGTAAAAGATATTGTGGATAATTGCGGCTATTCACCCGCCACCTTTTATCGCCATTTCAGCGATAAATATGATTTGATTGCGTGGAGTTATGTGCAGGAAAGTGCGCAAATTATGGGCAAAATTGACGGCAAGTATATATGGCGGGAAACGCTGCTTGACGGCGCGCTGTATTATTGGGAAAACAGGGATTACATAAAAAACCTGTGCCTGCACACGAGCGGGCACGAAACCTTTATCAAATATATGGCGCAAACAAATATCAGTCTTTTAAAGGCAGAGGTTCAGAAGGCGCTTGGGGATACGCCGCTTGATACACAGACGGAGATGTTAATAAATGTTTACTGTCTCGGCACTGTCGCTCTTGTGTGTGAATGGGTTGTCGGCAATATCGAGGCGACGCCGCAGTTTATCGCAAAGGCGTTTGAGGACTCCTTGCCGCCGCTGCTAAAGCAACATCTGAATTAAATGAGAGAATTTGCCTTTTTTCTCTCATTGTGAGAAAAATATGAAAACATTATAAATTGAACAAGACCCACCTTCGATGTATGATGAAATTGTAGTTGTGCACAATAATACAGCGCACAATATTTTTAAATTATTTCGGAGGTTTTTATTATGACAAAAATTGAATTATTAAAGGCATTTGCGAAGGGCTGGTTCGGCAATTCACAGCAGCACTCCATTCACGCTCAGCTTCTCAAGGCAAGAGGTCTTAACAAGCTTGGCGACAAGATTATGGCTGAATCCGACGAAGAGTGGGAGGAGGCAAAGCAGGTAAACGCACGTCTTATCGAGCTCGGTGAAACGCCTGTTGTTGAGATTGAGGCGTATCCCGTTATCACTGATATTAAGGAAATGCTTGAATATGACTGCAAGGATTCCGAGGAAGCTCTCCCGATGATGAGCAAGTCGCTCTCGATGTTTGACGATGACTATGTAACCAAGGCTATGATTGAAAAGTTCATCCTCGACGAGCAGGAGCATTACAACTGGGTAAAAGGTCATCTTTGCCTGATTGAGCAAATCGGCATGGAAAACTATATCATTGAAATGCTCGGCGAATAAGCGGCAAAGGATAAACAAAAATGAATGCTTTTGCTGACGAAAAATATGCTTGTATTCGACTGGATAATCAGCTTTGCTTTCCGCTGTATGCCTGCGCCAAGGAGGTCGTGCGGCAATACCGCAAGCCTCTTGAAGAATTGAATTTGACATACACGCAATATATTGTTATGATGGTGTTGTGGGAGCACGGCACATTAAGCGAGAGTGAACTCGGGAATAAGATACATCTTGATTCGGGAACGCTTGCTCCGCTGCTCAAACGGCTTGAAAAAACAGGATATATTCTGCGCAGCCGACCTGAAAACAACGAGCGGAAGCTGTTTGTCACATTAACCGAGCAGGGCGAAAAGCTTAAGGAAAAAGCAACCTCTGTACCCTATGCTATGACAGGCTGTCTTGACCTTACTCAGACGGAGCTTATCCAGTTAAAAGCGCTACTCAAGAAAGCATTGACAGGAATGGAGAAATATTTATGATTATTAAAGCAGTTAAATTCAGGAAAGACGGATTCTATTCACAGCCGTTCGCTTTCGGCGGTGAGGAAGGTATGGATAAGTTTGATAAAAGCGTTCGCTATCGCGGAACGCTTCAGAATTATCTGATTGATACAGGCGACGAGGTAATTCTTGTTGACACGGGTCTGCCTGCCGGCACACCGGAGGAGGCACCGGACGAAAACAGTCTTGCATATACAGGCAAGGACATAAGCACCTATATGGAAGCACTTGCAGACCTCGGCTACAAGCCGGAGCAGGTTACAAGAATTTTACTTACTCACAAGCACAGCGACCATTCGGGCGAGCTGAAATCCTTCCCGAATGCAAAGATTTACGTGAATGAGGAAGAGGTTTCTGCCGACGAGCTTCAGGGCCTTGATAATATTGTACCCGTTTCCTTTACTGACGGTGCATATTACAATTTCCCTGCAAGTCAGAAGATTGTTGACGGCATATATTTAATCAAAGCAAAGGGACACACAAACGGAAACAGCATTGTTATCGTCGAAAACGACGGACTTTTCTATATGCTTCACGGCGATATTACATATGTTGATGAGGCGCTCTATGAAAACAAGCTTTCTGTTGTATTTGACGACCTTGCCGAAGCAAGAGTAACGCTTGACAGAGTGCGTGAATTCGTTTCCATGCATCCAACGGTTTATTGCGGTACGCATACACCGCAGGGCTATGAAAATCTGGAAGGCAAAAAGATTATTGATTTGAATAACCCGCCCGAAACCATCCCCGCAGGTGAAATCATATTCAAAACAGCCACAGGCAAATATGTCTGCTCCATTTGCGGCTATGTTTATGACCCCGCAGAGCATGACGGCGTAGCGTTTGAGGATTTACCGGATGATTGGCGCTGCCCGCGCTGCAAGCAGCCGAAAGAAAAATTCACCAAAGCATAAGCAAAACACCGCTGAGCAATCGGCGGTGTACTTTTTTCGTATGATGTGATATAATGAACACGACAAATTCCGGTTTGTCGAGATAAAAACACACCCCCGAAGCATTGGAATTACTCCTCTGCCCGGGGGATATTTTTATGCCTTCTGAAACGATATGAAACGATAGAAAAGTGGTTTTTCGGGGTAAGGGGCAGGCAAGTGTGCAGTGTAAAACACCCATAAATGAAACAATGAATACCCGCGCTTTTCAGCCCTTGTGTATCAATACTTTCGGGGCGTAAAAAAACGATAGCACCTTCAACACTTTTGTATCAAAGGCGCTATCAGCTATGGTGGACCTTAGCGAGGCAATCTTGAACTTTAAGATTGACTGCCGCGTCAAGCTCTGTTGATGCATTGGAGTCCGGATCCGCTTTGATATACAGTTTCAGTTTATATTTGTCAGGATCATCTTTATCGTCTGTCACTTCAATCCGGTCAATAAAGCTCTTTACTATGTTTGTTCTTCCTTCGGGAGTGCCCTGAAGTTCAACCCAGATATCACGAAGTTCATATATCTCTTTTATGAAATCCCTGGCATCTTTGCTGTATTTGCTCAGATTGTTTATGGCTTTTAGTTCCTTTTCGGCTTTGTCGATAAGTTTCTTTTCGTCCTTGCTCTTTTCAAGCCATTCTTTATCGCCGGTATCCATATAAGCGTTATCCGCTCTGCTCTTGCGTTCCTTGTGATTGCGGATTTCCTTTTCAAGTTCGGCAATTCTCGGATTAACAGTTACTTTCCTGTCAACTTTCTCGGCGGCATTGATATACTCCTGAATAAGCTTTTCGTTCCAGATAAAATCGGAAATTATTTCGATTACAGCCGATTCAATCTGCTCTTTGGGTATGTTTTTCTTATAGCATCTGTCAGGATCGGTTTTGCGCTTTTCTTTCTTATTGCGGCAGGCATAGTATTTGTGAACTTCTCCCGTGTGGCTTGTGCCTCCGTCGGCAACCATTGCTCCGCCGCATTCGCCGCAGAAGAGTTTTCCTCGGAGTTCATATACTCCTCTTGTCTTTTCCGCAGCACCGATATGAAGACGCTTTATTCTTTCTTCCTGAACCTTATCCCATAATTCTTCCGATACTATTGCTTCACAGGCATTGTCAACAATATATGCTTTATGCTCTATCTTGTTATTGAATACCGTTACTTTGGTTCCTTTATATATGGGGTTGGCTAACATACGATTAACGGAATTGATTGTCAGCATTTTGCCGGCATAGGTTCTGACTCCGTTATTATTCAGATAATCGCAGATTTCTTTGGTTGTATCTCCTGCAACATACATTTCAAATGCTTTAAGTATGTATTCTCTTGTTTCTTCCTTAGGGGCAAATCTTTTATCTTTTTTATCATCGCCTACAAGCTTTATTCCTACCGGCAAGGAACGACCGCCGTTATGGTATCCGTGCATAGCATTATCACGCATACCGCGAACAACATTTTTGCGTAACTGAACCACATACTCTGAAGCCATTTCTATATGAACCGCTTTTGAAATACCGCCGCCGTATTCTTCATTGAATTCCTGGGTAGCGTATTCTATTCTTACACCGTTTGTGTTCAGAATCTTTTCATACTCATAGAAACCGCCGTGTTCTTCTCTGCTGATACGGTCAAGGGCATAGGCGACCACAACATCAAAACTGCCGTTTGAAGAATCCTCAATGAGATTCATAAAATCCTTGCGCTTTTCAATATCCTTTGAGGCAGACTTAGCTTTATCGGAATAAACTCTTATGAGTTCATAGCCCTTACGGTTGATGTAGTCCATACATTCGCGAATCTGCTGTTCAATGCTGGTTACATTCTGTCTTTCGGAACTGTATCGGGCGTAAATCACTGCCCGGTTCTTTTGCTCTTTTTCTTCACTTAAATCTTGTATTGTTACTTTTACGGGCATGATTTCACCTGATTTCTTATTCAATCACTTTCCAATAACCTGATCTGTCGGAACCTATTCTTTCGATAAATCCATTTTGTTTGAGATATGCCAGGTTTTTTGCTACTGCAGTTACACTTATTGCGAGTATGTTGTGCAACTCTTTAGTTGTAATGTTTGGGTTGTTGCGAATTTCCGACATAATCTGTTTGCGCCGATTATTCAATCCGTTTTCTCTACCAACTTTACTATCAACTTTACTATCAACCTGACCCTCGCTTCTATCAACCTTATTGAATGGAATAGTTACTACAATTGAGCGTTCATTGAACTTGAAAGCTTCCTTGCCGTAAACTTCTATAATCTTCGGAACACCGCGTCCGGACTTTTCGCTTATGTGCAATTGAAGAAAGATCTCTGATAATTTGTCATTAACCGGAATTGACTCGCCAAGGAAAAAACCTTCAATTGTCTGAGCCGGCGGTAACGCACCTCTGGACAGAATTTCGATTCTGTTGCTGAAAACCGAAATCATAGGTTCGTTTCCACTTGTCCATTGATTGTGCAGTATAGCATTTATAACAGCTTCTCTAAATGCCTTGTTGTCAAACAGAGGAACTTCTTTCCTTTCAACCACGCGATTTCGCTCATCAGCTTGAATAATATTGAGAACATCTCCGTATCTCAGCAATTCATCCAAACTGTAAAGCAAACAGTTGTCGCCGAATTCGCGCACAGAAAACAGATTTGAAGCTTTGGTTTCTCCCTCAAAAATAGACACTCTTATCGGGAAATGAGAGTTGTCAGATAAAAGCTGAGCCAGGAGATTGTATTCTCCTTTTTCATTTCTGAGCCCTAGATTCTTTTCAAATGTTTTTTCGTTTAACACAATCCCTTTTGAACCGTAATACCCGAAAAGCTTTGAAAAAGTTAGATCTTGATATTTTGCTTTCATTGTCTCGACAGTTTCCATTCTTCCGTCAAGAATTTTAAAAAGTTGTATTTCTCTCTTCGGATATTTACTAATGTTACATTTGGAAGAGCCTATACGTATGTATCTCTTTTCTTTGAACGCGGTCGGAATCTCTTCTGCTGCGGGAATAATAAGTATAACCACTCTTTTACTGTTGATGATAAGCTCATGAAACTCAAAAATTATACTGGGAGATAGATTCCTGGCAAGATAATTCTGATATGGTGCACTTTTGTAATCACAGTATTGATTGAATTTTGTGCCGACAATTTTATGAGTTTCGTTATTTACTCCCCAGATAAAGTATGCAAATCTTTTATGATGAAAAGCAGCAGCATTTGACAAAGCAGAAACATACTCGCCCAAAGCATCCGCTTGGAACCAGTTTTCCTTAAATTCAAACCACTCTTGTTCATCATCGTATGAGCATAAATTGAGAACAATATCTTCCAAAGACATAATCATTAAACCTCACATATACTGATAACTAAATTTTATCAAGGTTGATTGATGTTGTCAAGCTCTTTTTGCATTCTTCTTTCATTAAACAATCCTTTAAGCATTTATTATTCTCTTTCATACGCAAACCATATACTACTTAGTGTTTTGAGCATCTTTTCCTTTTCCAAAGTATTTGATTCCATCTTTTCTGACAGTTGATATAACAGAAAAAACAACACCAATTAATTCTATTGCTAATGGAACATATTTAAACAATGCTATCTTGTCACTTCTTTCTGCGATGATCATCAAAACACCACATACAAGTGTAACAATAATAATTTTCCAAAGTATACTCCAAACAAACAAAAGAATATTTTTTACTTTTTGCTTTTTCCTTTGAGATTTTTCCTCTTTTCTTCGGTATACATTCAGTTCATCAATTAAAGCGTTTGTTTCTTTTTCTTTGTCACTAATAATCGAAGCTTGAGATTTTATTGTTGCTTCTTTTTCTAAAATCTCAAAATCATGTTCTTTCTTAATGGATTCAATTAATTTCTCTTTTTCTTTTATAGAGTTTTGACTGGTTATGTACTGTTCTTCGATTCTGCTTAAAAATTCCGGCGAAAAGTCCATTATTTCTTCACTGTTTTCGGCCTTTAGTTCCTCTGGCAATTTTGTTTTTCCCCTAAGCGTAATGATACGAGCAGCAACTGTTTCTTTGTCTAAATTACCATTCTTATATTGTTCTTTTGTTTCTGTAAATGTTTTATATGCTTTTTGCGCTACAGCCGATGACAAAACAGCCCTTGCTTTAAGAAGAACGCTTGCGCTCTTCGGATAACTACCTTTAGAAAATCCAGAACCCAGCTTGAACCATAATAGATTGGTTATCCTATCTAACGAAACAGCAAAACCACTTACATTATTACCACATGAATCTTTAATAATGTCTGTCTGTTCTTTTGACACCAGAAGTGTTTCTTGTGAATTTGTAACCATAAGAAATTCTGAGTCCAAGTCAAAGTGAGCGATTTTTCCTTTGCGCAACTTATTTATATGGCTAATCATTTTTAGCTTTGATTCTCTTTTTCTTTTTTTATCTTCTTCGAACTCGAATTCTTCAATATCCATATATTCTAAATTGCTTGAAAATGATTCTTCATCATAATATGAATCATACGGATCTTCTTTTATTCCAAACGCAGTTCGTAGTCTTGTGAAAAAATCGGATTCCTTAACAGCAACATCCGATGATGTCGAGCAGCCATCCGTAATGGCTTTCATTGCCGGTTTCTCAATCCATTGATGCTTTTTACCCTCTACAATTGATTCAGCCATCAGAAAGAAATCACTGATTTCTTTCTTTGTTTCGGAAAAATAGTAAAGTTGAATTGTTTCTTGTTTTCCGGAGTTTGCCAATCGCACTTGTTCATAAAAATCATCCGCAAATTGCTTATAAATAACCCCATTATATCCTATAAGGCTGAATAGTATTTCAGTTCCCAAGTATAGTTTTAGAGGTTTTGAAATACTTCCGG
>CAMUZD010000016.1 GCA_947165115.1 uncultured Clostridia bacterium | reverse complement strand
AATATGCAAATCGGGCTGTGCCGAGGCACTGCCCGATTATTGGGTTTATTGGGGTTTTAATTCGCGTTATGCGAGGTCGCTGAGCTCAATCCTGACGATATCCAGATAAACTGTTTCGCCGTAGAATGTTTCACCTTCATCCGTTTCGATACTGTTCTGCTTGAGCAAATGCGTAGCAGGATCAAGATACAGTCGGACTTTCGTGACTTCAGGATGTGCAAGGAAATATTCTTTTATTGCATCCGGAAGCTCGAAGGAGAACTTCTGAACACTCGGTGTGAATGAACTGTAATAATTCGTAATCTTAGAACCGTATGATACGCTCGCGGAATTGTGATCGGGTTCCTTATAGAACTGATCAGGCTTAACCTCGATCTCCTTATTCTGATATTCATCCTTAAACCAGAATCTCGCGGAGGGGAACTTCTGATATCCTGTATTCTTATCCTGAATAAGGAACCAGATGTAATTATTATTGAATATCGGCTCTATTTCATTACCATTCTGAACAACATAGAAATACTTCTGGGACTTTCCATCCTGACCATCCTGAGAAACGAACTTACCTGTCGGTGCAGTTCCCGAGGTTCTGTAAGCGGAAACTAGGGTGTTGATGAAGAGCTTCGCTTCAATCGTACTGAAAGTATTGGTATGACCAGCGCCGGTATAGAAAACATTATTGCGGCTGTAGATATAATATGCATTCGCAGCGTTGTTTCTGATACCCTTGCCGGTATTCTTATCATAATACGCGCCGTTCGGACCGCCGCTCAGAGCATACCAAACTGTGATATCGTCGCCGTTCATGTTACACTGATAGACCTGCTCGTGCGTGGTCTTGACCGTCAGCTCGGTATTCATACCTTCTATTGAATGAAGATCCTCAACATTGATATCATAGGGATATGTGGTGATCTTGCCGGTGTTAATCTGGGTTATCTTAGTGGTATCAATCGTTTCCTTATTGAAGATACCGGACTGGCTGAGTGTGCTTGAAGCATACTTCTGACTGCTGCCGTCCATATATCTTGTGATAGTATAGTCGGTGTATCCCTGAGCATACTTATCATAATCCGCCTGAAGAAGACCGATTGACTTCTTGGTGCCGGTAGCGTTGCCCTGGCTGTCAACCGTCTGCATATAATCTACCGGCGTGCTCTTAGTGAGCTTATTCTCGCCAAGATAGACATTTGCTTTGGTTTCATTTTCAGCAAGATAATGATAGGTCTGAATGCCGGTTTCGGGATCAACCACAAGCGTTCTCTTCAGCTTGACAACATTGTTTTCTTCATGAACTGTTGACAAATCTGAAGCTCTGCCATAGGTCTTGGCACTGCCGGGAACATATGCTATTGAGTGGTTGCGCATTACTTTGTATTCATCTTTATATGTAAGCATATTCTCTACTGAGAGCACGTTTTTGTTGGATGCATCCTTGGCATAAGAATAAGCATAAATTATGTCCTTATCTTTGGCAGCAACATGGCTCGCAGCAGGAGCATAGTATGCAGCGCCCAATGCGGTTCCGTAGGGATTGCCATCGGCAAACTGACCGGTATAATGCGGATCCTTGCCGGCAGCTATAGCATCAGCTCTCTCTCTAATCGCATAGGTTATGCCGTAGCGGTCAAGACCGAGAGTCTCTCTGAGCACTATATTATTATAGAAACCCTGCTTGACTCTCGAGGATTTAAGGAAGCTGCTGTCTGAAATGGTATCAAAATAGGAGTTGAATCCAAACCACTCAAGAACCTGGTTTCCAAGTGCGCCGAGCTTGCTCATAGCGGCAATAAACTTCTGAGCAATATCGTTTGCTATATAGTTGATGAATACGTTTGACTTATTGGTCGTATCGTGGCAGAAAAGGGTTGCTCTGCCGCTGTTGATGAAGTATTCAATCGCCTGGGCAGATTCAAGTTCAAGACCTTCAAGAGTCTCAACGTTGAAGCCGATATCCATCTGGGTTGAGGGAAGCTTGCCCCATGAATCCGAGAAGCCGAGAACCATCATATTATAGGAGGCAAACTTATTTCTGATAGCAGCTTTATCGGTTGAATCATCAGTGAAGTAATTATTCATCTGGTGAATATCCCAGATAGCGATATCAATCTTGATATCATTGCCGTTAACCTTGAATCCGATATGCGGGAATCCATCCGCGCCGATACCGTCTTTGCCGACTCCGAGTTCCTGCATGGTCATTCTCTCAAGATTCTGCAGATTATCAAACACTTCGCTCTCGAAGATACAGCCGAGATACTCATTCGCCTGCCACTGGCCGAGATGAGTTATCTTCTTCTCACTTCCACCGATTTTGATATACTTCTGATAAACATTCTCGAGGAAACTCTTATAATGATTATTAATGAAGTTTCCGTCATCATCATAATAATCGGTATAATACGTCTGCCTCAGTTTGGTGTTACCCGGATCAGCACCATATTGGTGAGTCGCCCAGGCGCCGGGCAGAATCATTATGGCATTAATAGTAATCGGTTCGTCGCCATTTTCTACTTTCGGCTTGATATAGGAGAAACCAGTATAAGAGGCGTGGCCGGGAATCTGCTGGGATGAACTATTCTCAGAAACCAGGAGTTTCCATGGTATAATACCCTTTTCACCACCAGTGAAGCTGATGCTTATCGTTGTATTTGTATCAACTCCCGAGACCGGGGTTATGGTTTCGTCCCTGAGTTCATCCTCTGTGAATTTACCATCAGCATTCGTGTCAATATAAATTGCCGCAGTGTAGGTTGCAGAATTCTTGTTTGCGTTGGAATCATCGTGAACCTTGAAAGTCATGGTCAACGGGCTTTCGCCAAGATCGCAGGAATCAAGGCTGCCCTTATCGGAATAAACCTTCGGCTCGGATGTGAACTCAATCTTGGGCTTAGAGATAATCAGGGATCTGGCAAGATCCGAATCAGTGCTTCCTTCTGCAGCAAGAACACGCGAATCCGCCATACTGAAACAATTCGATCTCTCATAGAAGACGGAAGAAAGGAATCTCCACATATATGAGCAGTTATCAAATTTATATGCAAGAAGCTCAGAATTCAGATTAATGTGAGTTGGTGCAGACGGCTGCGGAGTCCAGTTGAACTTGGGGAGATAGTAACATACGGGCTGGTTTTTGTAATCGCCTGAACCGACTGCGCTTATTTCTAAATCATCTTGATTTAAGGCTCCGCTTGTTTCTGTGCCATTTTTAAAACCATGTATACATAAAGTCTGATGATTGCTCGATTCAGTCTTAAGATACAAGTATGAACTCTCCGGAATTATTCTTTGAGCACACGCACCAGAATTATATCCATAACGCAATCCAACATCATTCCAACTCCACCAAGGGAAGGAATAAGAATATTTTTGATAATACAGCATTATATCAATGAACTTCGGACTGGTAAAGTGCCTGTACTGAGGGTAATCCTGTCCCCAGGAGTCTTTGCCTTCATAATAATAATCATAATCTTCGCCGGGAACCTGAAGGTTGCCGTTTCTGAGGCTGAATAAATAATCATCTTTATACGGACAATCCTTCTGAGGATTGGAATAGGTCATATAATATCTGTCATATTGCGATTTTGTTGTGCTGTTATTTGGAGTCGTTTTATAAACATGCAATATATTGCTGGGTATTGTGTATTGTTTTCCGCTGACAGTAAACTGAATATTACACTTGAAATAACCTCCGGAACTGATGTCAAATGAGTAAATATTATCAGTTACTCTTTTGAATCCGCTCACCTTAAGAATGGGCGTTCCGTCAGCTGCAGCTGTCGGGGTTTCAATCAACTGCCCGGTATTATTATTAAAGGTTTTCCAATTTGTTCCGTCCGAACTACAATACCAGGTAAAAGTTGCTGCTGATAAAACGGATTCCAAGACTTCACTATCGGTATCAAGATCAACTCTGAGTTTCAAGGTGAATCCGCTGTCATTGGAATATCTTTCTATCGGTTCATTGTGTTCACATTGCTGAAGGGATATAGTAGCAGTAAGATCCTCATAAACATGCTCAGAAAGATCATCGCTGACAATAACAGGTCTGCCGCTGTTAGCAAAATCGAGCAGGCGCTCCATGGTTGCTTCATTTATATCGTTGCCCGAGGTTCTGACAGTGGCGGTGTGGCCTTTCGCCTTGTAGGTTCTGTCAAGCCAATCTTCAAAGAACGAGGGCAGAATAGTCCTAACCCAGCCGGGCATATCGTCGCCATAGTTCTTATAATCCTCACCGAGAAGGCCGCCGAGTTCCGCCCTGCTTTCAAGGGTGGAATCCTGCGCGGTGACAATGGTGTCGCCGACATTGGTATAATACATACCCTGCATATTGGCGTCATTATAGATCGGTGAGCCTGCCTTCAGCACGCCGTTTACAAGCAACTTTCTATCTGCTTTATCTCTGTATGTAGCATCCGCCTGGCCGTTAACCCAAGTGCAGGTAGCTTTTGCTGTAGCTGTCTTGGTCGCATCAGTATAATAATAATAATCAAAAGTAACCTGGGAATTATCGCCCTCATTGGGAATATGATTCATATTCTCGGTAGATGAGCCAATATAGATAATATCATAAATCTCACTGAAATCCTCATTCTTGGCGACGAACTCTGCAACTGCCATCGGGATAATCTTGATATTATCCTCAGTCAGAGTATTATAGGGAGCAACATCGGGAAGAAGAGAGAGAATATCATCGGCGGTGATGCTCGCATTGGAGGTCATCGGCTCTATATCGAGAACAAGAAGCTCTTTACCGTCCCACTGACCGTAATTACGCTGGCCTCTGTAATTGATAATATATCTGATGGTCGTCGATTCGGTTACATTCGACTGGTTAAGATTATTATTGCTGGTTCCCCTGTTCCTGACGACATTTTCCTTATTGATCTCATCCTGAACAGGAAAATAGGGATGTGTATTCACGGACATATTGCCCGCCGGGGAATTGATAAGGAAATAAGCATTTGCAATGCTGTTGACCGGTTTGGTGCTCTGACTTAAATCTGAGGCACTGAAGGCATAGACGCTGCCCTTTACGCCGCCGCATGACATACCTGAAAGTATGTCGGTGCAAAGCGACTTGAGATTCGACATCGCGTTTGATGTTGAGGACACAAGGCTGTAATCAACCATAACAGGCATTTTCTGCTCTTCAATATAAACCTGCACCATTGCCTTTATGCTTTCTAAGCTCTCATCCGGTATATCGGTTTCATAATCAACAGCGCCGTCATCTTTAGAAATATCAAGGCCGGGTGAGATGACTATAAAATCGGCAAACTGTAACTTGGATTCAAGCTTGGGATCATCAGGAGTAACAACTTCAACTTCAATATTGAATTTATACTTGTCACTGCCATCTGCATCCTTATCATCAGCATCAAGCACATAATATTTGAACCAGTTATTATTATAGAATCCGCCGGAATAGAATGCGTTATTCATAATCATATTGTATTCCGGTTTAGTATCATCCGCCTCAAAATTGCAGTTACCATTCTCCCCGACATAAGTGAGGCTGTCAAGATCGCCTGCGAAGAAAGCTGCCTCTTTACCGATAACATTAACCTTATCGGCTGATCCTAAAGCATCTATGATTTCTGAGAGCTTCTCTTCATCTATTGCAATGTGCTGCAAAAAATGAGTATCGGGATCGGTAAATTCAACAATAAAGCCTGCTTTACGGAATCCGGTAGACTCAGCTCTGTAAGGATGTGTATCAGGGTCAAAAGTTTCCGAAGGAAATGTTCCGGGCTTGACCTGAAGGGTATAATAAACAACATCCTTATCCAGGACTCTGATTCCGGAGCCGTCAGAATAGTAGAAGCCTTCAAAGACAAATTTGCCGTCATCATCCTTAGTATAGACAGCTGCGCCGTCATAAGGATAAACATAATCCTGACCCGAAATCCATTTATGCTCTGAATAAACAGGAACATCATAATAATAATACTGAGGATCAGATTCAACAACTTCTCTGAGCTTGATATTTGAGAAAGTTACATCAGCATCGGTGCCTCTGGTACCGATTCTGAACTGAACATATTTGACATTTTCGCCGGTGGTGAATCTGGCAGCGTAACTATCGGATTCTCCCTTGTTAATGCCGAGGTGAGATGAGCCGAGATCGTAACCGTCATTAGTTTCAACAGTCAGAGGAGCACTTTGCATATTTTCATTATAGGTGAAAACATAGAGCTGGCCTCTGTTGGCTTCGATTTCAAGATCAAAGCTGATTTCATACTCGGTATTCGGCTTGACAGCCATGAAATAATAATTGAAATTGTTGCTGCCATATTTTGTATAAAGGTCGGTAATATTGCCACTCGTAACTCTTATAGTCTTAGCAATCTGGTCAACAGTCAGCGAATTACCTTCCAGGGTTTCGTTATTGAGCTTCGCAGAGTAGGTGTTTGACGCCCATGAACCGAAATCAAAGAGATTGTCGCCATAAATTGACGGAGCCTTACCGTATGCAAAGCTCACTGTATCCTGAACATATTCGGCATCGATTTCGCCGGTCGAGACGCTGAAATTCTTGAATCTTATCTCACCGTTTCCCTTGCCGCCGAAGCACAGCTCGATATAATTAATATCGGCGGGGGTGGTAAAGGTAAATCCATAATCGCCGTTTTCAGTAAATTCAACGGAAGTTTCGCCAACGAGAGCGACCTGAGTATTCGTATTTGAAGTGGGACTTGTTTTTTTATAGCCAAAGACTTTGAGGCCGCCGGCCATATTTCCTGAAGCATCGCTGAGCTCAGCGCTGAAGCCGATGGTATAGCCGGTATCGCCTTCAACTTCAATAAGTGAAGCAGCATTGGTATTCGCGCCGAGATCCTTCATATAATTCATGAAATCACCGCTGTTATTATGGACAATAACAGTATTGGGTGCTTCCACGGTAATGGAAGAGTCACTGTCATGCTCAAAGGAGAGGAAATCGGACTGCTTACCGGTATGATCAAACCACGCATCAGCGTTGAATAACTCTCTGTGATCGGCGATTCTGTAGGTATAATCGGCATTATAAGCACCGGAATAATCATCGACCAGAGTAAACTTTCCCTTAGCCTTATAGGTCTCGGAAGAAAGCAAGTCTATCTTACCATAAGAATCAGCATTAAAGCCATCTTCCCAAGGCTTATGTTCTTCGTAATTGCCGGTCTTATGAAGCGGATGCAGCTCAGAGCTGACGCTGGGAGGCGCAGACTCGGTGTCTCCGTTTTGCATAAGGCCATGACTCTCAAGCTTGGCAAAAAGACCGTTAGCATAAGTGGTTCTGTCTTCGCTACTGGTCATACCTTTAATAACTGACTGCCAGGAAGAAGCTTCGCCGGGCTCCTGTTCCTTGGCATAATAGCCCATGGTACCCGTCTCACGAGAGGGAGCAATCTCCACAATCTTGAAAGGAGTACCTGTAGAGCTCTTTGCATTACGGATATTCTCTATATTAAGCAAAGTATCGGCAGCAGACGCGGTAATAGAGAAATAAGAGAAAAATGTCATACCCGTAATAACAACTGAAAGAACCATTGAAGTTACTTTTACGAGCTTAGATTTTTTCATCTGTAATCCACCTCCTTAATGGTTAAAAACCAATTCCAAAAGGTCCTGCACCGCAGTTTCACCGCTGGCAAACTTCGGCTTATTTCTTAATGACGCCAAAGAATTCTTGTCATAGGTGATGCCGCCCTTGGATACGGTCAAATTAATACCAAATGCGTACGCGTAATTTACTCCGCCGTCTTTATTATAATGAGGGGAATAAGTTACATCAATAATATCGCTGCTGAACGGAATAGGATCAGACCATTCATAATTAAAAGTCTGATTCTCTGCTGTAACTTCAGCTTCAACTGTCCCTTCATACATATTTATGCGATTAAGGGTGTTGTCTAGACTGAAGCGGGTAATCTTACTGTCATCTTTATCGACAATATATAATTCTTTATCGACTACGGCTATGCCATCATCACTGCCGACGTTAACGAGGATTTCTTCAAGCTGTGTGCTCGCTACCTGAGACTTAAAAAGAACATTGGAGCGTTTCTGAATACCGCTGTACATATTGGTTCCGGAAGTCATCAAGGTAAGAACAGTCAGGCTTATTACAGAAAGAATAGCCGTAGCAATAACCAGTTCCACAAGGGTGAAGCCCTTGTTATTCACTTTTTTCACGGCAAATCCCTCCCTTAATCATTGATTTTATAATCGCTGATGATATGCTCGCCGGAAGCAATCCACATCTGAATAGCATATGGCCTGGCCGATTTGATCTTAATCGTTTCGCTTGCGGCTGTCGGAGTTTCTTCAAGCTTGAAAACTACACCGCCGGTAGCTTCGTCTTCACTTGACGGAGGAGCGAAATAATCTTCTGATCCTTCACCTGAGGATGAAGGACTGATATCGTTCAGATAAGTGATAGCGCCGGTTTTCACGTTAAACTTCAGAACAATCATTCTGCTTTCGGAAATATCGTCGTTATCGCCAAGGTTAATTGAAACCCAGTTGTTTCCGATACCTTCTTTTTTATAGCGGACAGCTTTTGTTCCCTCAACGCTGTAAAGCTCAGCATAGTATTTGCTGGCGCTCATACCATCTTCAGAATCATCATAATCAGTCTTATGCCTGATTACCATAATATTCTCTCTGCCGCTGAGTGCATCAATCTTGCTCTGGGCTATCATTGTATCGATTGTTTTGGATATCTTGCTGCCTCTTGCACGATAATACGCAGTGTATGAACCCACGGCGATTGACAAAAGCGCAACAAGCATGAAGACTACAATCAATACCTCAATGAGAGTGTATCCTTTTTTATTACATTTTATCTTCTCGAGTTTTAATCTACAAAACCGCATACAGATATCACTCCTTTACTGAGCAGGCAGGATTAAAGATACAAGCTGAATCAAACGAAGGATCAGAATATACCAACAATTATCTATGCCAATTCTTATAAGTAACAAGGCCTTCTACATTCCAGGCATCTCCGGACCTTGAACTCGAATACATAAACTCTTTAGAAATATCCATCTTGAAATAGTCTTTCAGAATTCTGTCGGGTATATTATTTATTGTTTGGGTAGAGTCATGAACATGCTCACCATCAATTGTATCTGCGTTATAAGCATTTGCAACGCCTTCCGCATACTTGTTAAGCGTGCAATTATCATCCAAATATATATTACCGCCGGCAATTATCAGGCCGTTGAATGTTCCCTTGACATGAACATCTCCAGTCGCTATCAGAATATGCAGATCAGAATATACGCTGGTCGATGTATAGGTAAAATCTCCCCTGAAAATAAGGCCGGTAAATCCCTCGTTATTATAGAATCTCAACTCACTGTTGGGAAGAGGAAGATCGGTAAATATCTTTGTTTCATCAATATAAAAATCATAAGGATTTCTCTTAGTGGGATCAGGGTCAAGGTTTTCCGCATCGATTTTACTTGCAAGACCGATACAGAACTGATTGAAAATATTACCGATTGTCTCTGCTTCTGCCCTTATTGAATTAAACGCAGCAGAAAGAGCTTGAATAATACTGTAATTATTGCTGTCTGAACCGCCGATGGTATTACCAACAGTTCTTCGGCTTGTTATCGAACTGGTAATAATATTTGTATAATCATCGATATTATCTATAATCTTCTGTTTATTATCATTGCTGGCATTAAAATAATCCAGGAAAAACTGGTTGGCATGTTCCTGCGCATCAACGGTAACCTTATTCGTGGCCGGATCCACAGTATCATTAAACTTCATAAAGAAGGTGATTTCGTAAACTCCGCCGGATCCGTCGGATCCGCCGGAAAGATACTCATAAATCGGCTGAAGAGTTATTGCATAATCACTGTAAGTTGGGGGCTCACGATTCGGAACAGGGGGAAATATCTCAGCAGGGAACGAAGCCGATGAAGGCTGTGAAAGAACAAATTCTTTCTTTGCCGAATTATACTCATACTGTTCTCCGTTAAGAGCGAAATAAGCCACTTTATTAAGGTCGGCTTCCTTATAGAAAGTAATACCGTCGGCATCTGTTTCCAGAGTCCCTGCCGTTACCTGAGGATCGTATTCAACACCGGTTGCCGAGACAAGACCTGAATCGGAACTCTTGTAAAAAATCGGGTTGCCGTTATTGTAATCGGCAAAATAATTGGTTCCGTCATCATCGGTTCTGTTCATATATATAAGAGTCTTCATTTCGCCGCCGACATCAAATTCACCGGTTCTCAACAAGTAAGGAGTTACCTCGCCCTTCGGCGCAAAGTAAATAACCTGATTGAACTTGGCGTCAATTGACATACCGGTCCTGGCACCGATTCTATCGGTTGTAACCGATGAACCGGGCATTGTTGTATCGTCGTCATCAAACAAACCGGCGGCTTCATTTATCCTTGAAGGACTGCTCAAACCGAATCTGTTGCTGTTGCTGACAAAACTTACACCGGAAAGAACCAGGTCGGTCAAATTTGATATGTCAAGGTTGTTTTTATTCGTTTCTTCAGTCGCATGATTGAATATAATAGAACTGCTTTTTGACGGATCGGATGCATCACAGCCAAAGCCATAATACGTTCCAAACGAGTGGCCGTCTTCATCTTTGCCACCCAACTGAACTGAGGAACTGGTTCCGAGGAACTTCAAATCGTTCTCAACATAAGTTTTGCCGGCTAATTTTGCGTTAGTGCTGTTGTAAACGTTGATATCTCTTGCCCACAGCGAAGTGTTGGCGTTTGTCGTGAACCTTTCTCCGGTTGCATTACCTGCAAGATCCACTGCATTCTTGACAATGAAAGTGCCTCCGTTGCCAAGGATAAGCTGACTGTCTTTTTCGAGGTTAATTCCATCAGCATAGGCACTACCAAATATTCTGGCCGTTTTGCCGTTCTCTTCATCCTGATGCAATGTGCCCTTGCATATAAGAGAAAAGTCGGGAATACCTGAAATCGCATACTGAGTCATTAAATAACCGAGATCGGGAATGCCGATGCTTATATCGGAGGTAACAGACGATTTTCTGCCACCTGTTTCATACGATACGGTAATATCTTTAATAATAATTTCAGTATCTGTAAGCTGTAAAATTCCTGCTGTATTGTCTGATGAACCGGAAAAGACACGGCATGTGCCGTTTCTTGTTTCTTCAACCAAACGAGCAAGCTGAGTGCAATCATAAGTTCCGCTTGGTTTATACTTTCCGTCAGCCTGTTTTTCAATATTGAACAGATTTCCGTCAAAATAAACTATCTTATGCGCAACCGAATCATTCGATTCTTCATCATCGTCATCTTCGGGGTTAACCGTTCCGTTATAATTAATTACTTTTGCACCAAGAACAGAATCAAGATAAAGCTTATTGAATTCATCGGAAATATCTTTATTATAGCTGGTATACCTGGGCATTATTTCGTTATAGCTTTTGGCAATTGCATCGGAAACAGTAATCTGAAGACCTGCCTTGATTTCTTCCATACAGGTTTCAGCATTATATGTAGCTTCTCTGCCCTTTCTTTCGGAAGTAACCATTTCTGTAGAAGTATAAGCCAGGTAAAGCGACAAAGTGCCAAAGGCAGACAGGAATAAGACTGCAACTAAAACAGTTACAATTCCCGAGCCTTTATTACTCTTTAATTGATTAATTAAGCGTTTCATTGCTACCTCCTACATCTTTGAAAAACAATCAACAAAGAAGCTTGAACTATTATGCCAAAAACGAATCAATTTGTATTGGTTCCGTAAATTGTGTATGCCGGCTTAACTCCTTCTCTGACAGTTTTAGTGCCATCATCGTCAACAAAATTCGGATTGTCGGCATCAACCTTGTAAAGAGTAACTCTTATGTTATAAATCTTAACTTTATCTTCTTTTCTGACCAGATCGCTGTCGAGAAGCTTTCCTGTATTCTGACCAACGCCCATATACGGATTCTGCGACTGGAGTATATAATACTTAAATCCGTCAGCTGAACCGCCATTTGTTTTCATACAAACCTCTTTAGCGTTAGTGTAGATATATGTGCCTTTAAGCAAATCAAGGTTATAATTCTCCGGCATATGCAAATAAATACTCTCTTTAACTTGGGATTTATTTGCATAAGGGGTATAGACATAACCGGAGCCGTCATAATCATAAGGATCCTGACAATAAAGATATGTATTCAGCGCAACCGTGTAAGGATTGGTGTCATCGTCGTCAAGCCAATACTCAAGACGGTTCCCGTCAACGTCCCATGAATTATTGTAAATATAAATCTCATCCGATGCGTAATTGTCAGAAAAGACGGGATAATACATCAAGTAAACGGAAATTGAACCATCTTTATTCTGCGGCTCATATCCTCCGGGGAATACAGTATATGATCTGCTCCACCTTATCTGGTTTTCTGGTCTGCCATTGACAACAAAATACTTGGAATAGGTGAAAATGTATTCGTAAATAACCGTGCAGTAATGATATCTTCCGGTATGCTCAAGGTCTTCAAAATACGGGTCATCCGGAGAGCGGACACTATCAGGATTAAGCACCCAGTCTTCAGAAGGATCATGAGTTACATAAACTCTGATTATTCGCTCCCTCTTTAATAAATCATCTACCGGATTAAGGCCTCTGGAATATGCTTCGGCTTTGATTTCATCCTCAACCAGAAGATCCGGGTTGGAGCCGATTTCATACGGCTGGCAGAAAACACCGTCCATTGCATCATACTGAGCGAGCTTTATCTGCTTGCTGTTTATCAGATAAAGACCGTCTGAATAAGTATCGCTCTGGTCACCGCGGGAAAACTCAACTTCTGCATCAAAATCGGAACCACCGGCATGAAGATTCTCCAATGCCACTGAAAATTTATCTTCTGCGTCTTTATCCTGCATTAAAGAGACTGACAGATTGCTTCCCAAAAGCTCTTTAACTCTTCCGGAGGCATCTCCAGAGTAGAAATCGTCAATAGAACTTGACGCCACTGCTTCAAGAACATTTTTGCCTGCCAGAGTAGCTTCGCTCTGCTTAACTCTCTTTTTTGAAACATTCGTGCCAATCACAAATGAATTCAGCAGAACTGTAATTGTGGCACCGAGTATCGCAATTGCACATATCAATTCAACAAGAGAAAAGCCCTTGCTATTCAGTTTTAATCTTTTCATAGTGCTTTTACTCCTATCGTCAATATCTCAAATAGTTAATTTGTATGGAACGGATCATCCACTCCGATTGAAACATCGGGAACAGGAACGGGAATATACTCTCCGCCGTCATAAGTAATAAAATATTTGGAAAGGTTGAATGTAACATTCAGCTTCCTTGAAGTTGCGTCGGTTGTTAATGTGAAATTATCGATAAATGTCACATTGTCGCTCTCGTTATAAACATAATCGAGATAATTCTTAAGCTGGGAATAATTCATAATACCGTTGAAGCCCGCTCCGACCTGATATCCTGTAACAGGTACCTGTTTGCCGTCAACCACGGTATTTAATGTTGCTATCTGTGCAGAATCACGGTAATTGACCGAAAGAAGAGAACCGCCTACATCGTCAACGGAATCCATGATATAAACGAGGAAGTCTTCGGATTTGATATCCAGAGGTAATCTAGAGAGATTCCTTGAAATATTAACTTTTCCGTCTTCAGTGCCCTTCTCGTAGGTCTTCAAGTTATCATAATAACCCTGGAGTTCTTTAAGGTGAGCTTCGCGCTCGGTGAGCTGGGTATCAAGTTCGGCGTTCTTTGCCGAGTAATTCTGATAAACGAGGAAATAAGTTGCGACGAGAATAACAAGACCTACGACAACGAGAATCATGTTGACGTCGCGAAGTGATAATTTCTTTTTCATCTTTCCTTACCTCCTTACGCTTCCGGTGTTTCTTCTGCAGCAGTTGTTTCGGGTGCCTGAGTAGTAGTCTCTTCAACTTTGTAATTGCAGATGATATTGAAAGATACAGTTGACTCACTCTCGGTGCTGCTGCTTGACATAGCGGAACAGCTGAGAACATCCAATGTCTCAAAAGAGCGGAACTGTCTGAGGACGTTGGCTGCTTCCTCAAATCCCGG
>CAMUZD010000015.1 GCA_947165115.1 uncultured Clostridia bacterium | reverse complement strand
GAATACGCATTATGATCACATTTCCGAGGAGGCAAGGGTGCAGGGAGCACTCATTGTCACCCGTTTTATTGAAGAGAATTTCAGGGGAATTCCTCTGGTTTTCACCGCGGATATGAATACGACGGAAAAAGGCGAGGCGTATTCGACCATGACTGAGAATCTCACGGATACGCGCTTTGCCGCAGAGGACTGCAAAACTTACGGCACCTTCCACGCCGGCAAGGATCCTGCAAAAAATGCCGATTACTATATTGATTTCATTCTCTGCACAGATGATTTTGAGTCCGCCGTCTACCGCACAGTTACAAAAGGAGTTGACAACCGGTTTACATCGGACCATTTCCCGATTTACGCGGATTTGATTATTAAATAAAGAGGAGGAAAGCGAATGGCTGAAAACGGTGCAATCATCAACACCGAATTACTCTATGACCCGCTTTTTGACAAAAAGCCGGATATAAAGATGAAAGGCAAAAAGAATACAATTTTCAAAATTATTTTTATAGCAGTTATAACTGTTTTTGTCGGCCTTTCTCTTTATTTCAGCTTTTCTTCAATCAGCTCCGATGAATATACATATAAAGAAAACGATACCGGCTACACTCTTTATCAGTTTGTCGGCAAGGAAGAAGACATTGCCCTGCACGTCGATTATGTCAGAGACGAAGCGGGAACTGCCGACATGACAAAGCCGGTTACTGCTGTGCGTGAATTCTCAATGAGCTGCAATGAATATGTCCGTTTCATTTTCATAGGCAAGGATGTTTCTGAGCTCCAGCCGCATTGTTTTTACTATACCAAAAATCTCATGGCCGTTATCGTTGACCCGGAAAACAGTCATTTCACTTCCGTTGACGGCGTTTTATACTCAAAGGATATGAAAGAGATTATCCTGCATCCCATGAGAAATCATCAATACCGGGCTGCGCTTGCCGCAGGCATTGCCGCCCCCTCGGATGACGATACCGTTGACACTTTCCTTCATAAATTCTCAAAGAAATACGGCGACGAGGCAAAGGCAGACGCCGAAGAATACGAAAAACAGTTTTCGGATTATTCTTTTTATAAAATCCCCGGTTCGGTTACAAGAATTGAGGATTCCTGTTTCAGCGACTGCAAAGCGCTGACATACGTCAAGATTCCCTCATCCGTAAAGGAAATCGGCAACCTCGCATTCTTCAAATGCAAGGGATTTGAAACGATTTCAATTCCCGACGGAGTTGAAACCATCGGCTCTGACGGCTTTTCATACTGCGAAAAGGTAACTTACATTTTCGTTCCCGAGAGCGTCAGGTTTATCGGGCATCACGCCTTCTACGGCGATCTCGGATGCGAGAAAATCTACCTCGGAGCTGAAAATGAAGACGCGATTGAAACCGGCGAACGCTGGCTCCCGAAACAGAATCCGAGATCCCTCAAAGATGTTGAAGCGGTTTACGGACAGGAAAGGAGGGATGGCTGATGGCAGGCGGTAAAGGAAAAGCTCTTTTTCAGAACATAAAAGATCACTGGAACGAACCCGACAGAGAAAAAGGCAACTATGTTCCGTTCAAAGAATATCTGACGGTATTCATGGGCGTCGGAATGAATTACAGCATCAACACTCCCCTCAGCTATCTCGGCTTCAATGCATCCTGCTTCCTTATAATGTATCACTATAAGCTGCCCTATCTCGCTTTCTCCGTCATCACTCTCATAGGGCTTCCGCTGAGCTATCTTTGGAATCTTCTCACCTGGGTTGTCAACGACAATCTCGGCATTCTCGAAAAGAAAACAGAAAGAAAGTTCCTGACTTTTTACGGTATCGTATCAGTCCTCGGGCTTGTCATGATACTGTTTGATTCCTCAATGATTCTGCCCGCGTCGGCGGCAAAAGTGCTTAACGGAATAAACGGCGTGAGCGCGAGAAGCTTTCTGAAGATTTTCGGCGTTCAGCTGTTTACGAATGCCTACGGCGGACTGCGTAATATTCTCTGGAGAAAGAAGCTTGTTCCGAAATACGGAAGATATAAATATGAGCTTTTTGCGAATTTCTTCCAGAAATCCGTCATGATTATCCTAATAGGCTGGCTTCCGATTTATAATGTGAAAGTCGTTGAAGACAGAATGTGGATGGCATATCTGCTGTTTATGGTCTTCAACATGTTCCCGTTCAACAATGTAATTGAACAGTGCACTCAGAATATTTCACCGAATCCGCATGAAAGAATGATGATAAGAACCTGGCCGGTGAAAATTTCGCATTTTGTCAAAAATATATTCGATGTTATCGTTCCTCTTTTCGGCATAGCTTTCGATGATATCAGATTCTATAAGTTCGTCATTCCCGCGGTCTTTATCTCGATGGGAGCCCTGACTCTCATAAGCGTCAGGAACATTTCGGAGCGAATCCCCCAGCCTCCTCTTGAAAAGAAGCAGAAGGTATCCTTCTGGTATGGCGTTTCGCAGGTAATGAAGAATAAATACAACTGGCTGAATACCATTTCAACCCTGCTGGATTCACTGGGCAACGGCTCTATCAGCATTGTAAATGTCATGTATTTCTTCTCGTTCAGGATGTATACGCAGTGCGCTATATACGGCCTGATGAAAACGCTTTACAGTTTCAGGTCCACGCCTCTGAGCTTTATTGCTCCTTACTTTGTGAAGCGGTTTTCATACAGGACGCTGAAGATTGCGAAACAGACGATTCACGCAGTCGGCGCAGTAGCCGAAATGCTGACGATAATGGCCTTCCCGACGAAGCAGAATATGTGCGGTATAGTCATTTTTATATGCGAATTCTTCAGAGGTTTCGCAACTTCCATTCCCGACGTCGCGGATGCCGATATGGGCATAAGAAAAAACGACTATCAGATGTATCTCTCCGGTGAGCGTCTTGAAAACTCAAGCGGCGTATTCAACTGGATTATCTCCCCCGTCACTACCTTTGTCAGCCTGATTATCCCTGTAATCATTCTTAAAAGCGGTTTCAATTCAAACTGGGATATTCTCTATATTGACTCTGCAAGATTCAATATTGTCGCGGTCCCGCTGGCCTTTGACCTTGCGGGCTTCGTGCTGATGATAATTCCGTATCTGTTCTGGGATTTCAACAATCCGCAGCACGAATATGTTATGGAGGTTCTGAAACAGAGGGAAAAGCTCGCGAACGAAGGCTATTACCCTGCGGAATATGAGAGCGGGCTCAATTTCATGGAACCCGGTGAACTTCACGCGGGAATACCCGTCGAATCCGCGGCGATGATTGAAAAGCGGAATTCTATGTTGACTCTTATGAAAGAAACTACGGAGGAGCCGGATAAACCCGATGCCGATCCGGCGGAACAGACATAAATATTAACAAGGTGTCTTTATGATTGATTTCAATAAATCCATATTTGAAAACTCAAGAGAAAAAATACTTATCTGCGCCCATCGCGGATTCTCGGGAGCTGATATTCCCTGCAATTCAATGCCCGCGTTCAAAGCCGCTGTTATGAGCGGCGCGGATATGATTGAGCTCGACGTAACAAAAACAATTGACGGCAAATACTTTGTCTTTCATCCCGGCATGGAATACGCTCATCTGAGAAAGAAGAAGCTGATTTCGGCCATGCGCTCCGACAAAGTCAAAAAACTCCGCTTTGTAAATCAGGATGCCTGCCCGACAGATTTCGGGGTAAGCACTCTGGAAGAGGTCTTTGACTATCTCAGAGGCAAATGCTATATCAATGTCGATAAATACTGGACCGACATTCCCGGCATCACCGAATGCATAAGAAAATGCGGCGTTGAAAAGCAGGTTGTGGTAAAAACAGCAATCAAAGACAAATATATAAAAGAGCTCCTCAGATACGCTCCGGACCTTATGTTTATGCCGATAGTCAGAAACAGGGATGATATTACGGATGAGCTGATTGCCAAGGGAATAAACTGCATCGGCGCGGAGGTGCTCTTTGAAAAAGAGGATGAGCCCGTCGCGTCGGATGAATATATAAAAAGCATGCATGACAAGGGCCTCATCGTTTTCGGCAACGCGATAGTTTACAATAAAAACGATGTTATCGCTGCCGGACATTCGGATGACAATTCCTTCGTGGTTTCTCCCGATTACGGCTGGGGCTGGCTCGCAGACAAGGGCTTTGATATAATACAGACGGATTTCTGCCCGCTGGTCTCAAAATATCTTTCCGGAAAACCACGGTAAGCAAAGGAGAAACATAATGAAAAAAGCGATATCCCTGATTCTGTCCCTGATTATCATTCTCGGCTGTGCTCTTTATGTATTTGCAGAGGGAGGCACAATGTCGGTTTATTCCTCATATAAAATACCCTCGGGCACAATGCGGATGATTGCCCACGGCGGATATTCGGCTGTCGCGCCCGGCAACACCCTTCCCGCCTATGCGGCGGCAGGCAAATCGGATTTCTGGGGCGCGGAATGCGATATCCGGCGCACCAAAGACGGCGTCTGGATTCTGATTCATAATGAAACAGTCGACGATATGACCGACGGCACCGGAAAAGTCTCGGAAATGACCTGGGACGAAATAAGTGGGCTTACGGTCGATTTCGGAAACAATCTCGAAAGTTATCCCGGCACAAAAATAGCAACCCTGCAGGAATACCTTGATGTCTGCAAAGAATACGGCCTGCATCCCGTGATTGAAATCAAGGCAAGCGTCGAGGTTGAATATATGGACGAGCTCGCGGAGATACTCTCTGCGCGCGAGGACAAGGGAATGTTTGTAATCATTTCATTCGGGCGCGAAATCTGCGTGAGGATGAAAGAACTTATCCCCGAAATCCCCGTTTATTATCTCATCAGCTACGAAAATGTCTCGCAGGAGGACATTGATTTTGCGGTCAACAATCATCTGGACGGTATGGATATCCACGTTTTTCTGCCGGACGATTATGTAAAAGCGGTGGTCGATTCGGGCCTTGATATTTTTGTCTGGACCATCGATGATATTCCGAATGCTGAGCGTTTTTATAAGCTCGGAGTCAATGCAATCACTACAAATTCCCTTACTCAGGAAAAACCCGAAGGAACCTTTGAGCAAAAAATCAAATGGACTCTGCGCGATTTCAGATATATAATAAAGACCTTATTTGACGGCATTTTTGCGAAACTGTCTGCGCCGTTCAAAAACTGATGGCAGGTATTATTAAACCATGAAAAACAGGATTTTTATTTTTGCACTTGCATTCTGCCTGCTTTTTACACCGCTCATTTCTTATGCAAACGGCGCGGGCTATAATCCCGACGCTTACAGCGGAGAAATCACCTTCTCCGATTCGCTCTATGAAGCGGACGAGACAGCGGATGAGGCAGGGGTTACATTTGAATATATCAGGGATGAGCAGGAAGTGCCCGACGGCGTTCCGGATATCGGCTGCAAAGCGGCATATCTTGCGGACCCCGTGAGCGGAAAGGTCTTTTACGAAAAGAATGCGCACGAAAAGATGTATCCCGCCAGCACGACCAAGATACTCACCGCCCTGCTCGTGCTTGAAAACTGCAACCCCGACGATATTGTTACGGTTTCTCAGCACGCAATCGACCTCAAGCCCGCCGGCTATTCGAGCGCGAATCTCAAAGCTGGAGAAAAGCTCAGCGTTTACACTTTGCTTCAGGCTCTTCTAATCCCGAGCGCAAACGAGGCGGCTTATGCCCTCGCGGAACATGTGAGCGGAAGCGTCGAAGCCTTTGCCGCCCTGAGCAATAAAAGGGCGAAGGAGCTCGGCTGCGAGAACCTTCATTTTGTGAATCCTAACGGAGTCCACGATGATAATCACTACTGCAGCGCCTATGATTTATACCTCATCGCAAGAGAATGCAGGAAATACGACGTTTTCAATGAAATAGTCAGCACTCAGAAATTCACTGTGCCAGCGACGGACGTCTATCCGCGCTCCGACAGGACGTATTCAAACACAAACGAGCTGCTGCTCCCTCTCTCGGGAAACTATTATTCATACTGCACCGGAATCAAGACAGGCCACACCACGCCGGCGGGTGAATGCCTTGTTTCAAGTAGCACAAAGGATGAGCTCAATCTTATCTGCGTGGTTATGGGCGGCAGGATAATCGGCGACGTCAACGAGCGCTTTTCCGATACAAAGAAACTGCTCGATTACGTCTATGACAATTATTCATATAAGATGATTGCCGATAAAAGCAAGCCTCTCGCCGAGATAAATATCGACAACGCAATCAAGGATACGCCGATGCTCGACGTTATCCTGCAGACTGATATAATCACCGTCGCTCCGAATGACACAAATGAGGACAATGTTATTACGCAGGTTTCACTGCCCGAGGACATTAAAGCGCCGATTAAAAAGAATCAGGTTATCGGAACGGTTACATATAGAGTTGACGGCCTGATTTACTCTACCAATATGGTCGCCGGCAACGAGGTCATCAAAAAGCCGTTCTGGATATATAATTCGCTCATTTCCCTCGCCGCAATTCTTGTGATTATTATAATCATGTCGGCAGTCAGAAAATCAAAAATACGCAAGGCGAAACGCGCCCGCAGAGCAGGATACAGTAATCGTTAAGCACATATAACAATACCGGCATCCGGGTTTTCCGGATGCCGGGTTTTTTATTTATCCTTATTCAAAATACCCTTTATACTTTATCGCATAGTTGCTTTCGGGGAAGAGATATGCGTATAAATCCACGAAGTAGTCGTCGGTCATGCCGGCGATGTAATCGACCACAATCTGATTCGGCTCGGTCGATTCGTAGGGGGATCTGCGCTCGTAGTGCGCTTTATTCACATAATCGATATGATGCGAGAATATCGGCGAGGCGGTGTCGCCTGCGAGCAGGTCGGCGAGGTGCCTGTCATAAAGCTCGGTCATCATCGGGCGGATTGACGAATCTATCTGCTCCTGCACGGTTTTGCTCTTGTAAATCAGATTGTAGTTTTCCGCTTTGGCGCGTTTGAGCGCCTCAAAATGCGCGTCATCAAGCTTTATATACGGCTTGCCGTAGCTGTTTTCGATGATATTCACCATCAGATTGTTGATAAGCTCGGCGTTGATAGAGCCGATTGCTCCGCCCTCGAATGAATCGGGGGTGATTATTTTTGCGCGCTCGGCGTCCTGCCTGTCCTTGCCGAGGTAGGCAATGATATCGGAAATACGCATCACGCAGCCCTCGAGCGTGGATGGAACGAGCTTTTTCACATTCTCCTTGTCGAGGTAACACGCCTCAATCATCCGGTCGAATTCCTCAAAACTTTCAAGCGGCTCGGGACGGTATTCGCCGAGCTCAATTTCTCCGTCGTGAGCGGCGATGCCGCTGAGCGTCTGCAGTGAAATGTTATAGGGATAGATGCCGTCCAGCACACGCACGGAGTGGATGTTGTGGCTGAAATGACGCTTCGCGTGAGCAAAATACAGCTCATCGAGAATCTTTTCGCCGGCGTGGCCGAAAGGCGTGTGACCGATATCGTGCCCGAGCGCGATTGCCTCGATTAAATCGAGATTGAGATTCAGCGCCTTGCCGATAGTGCGGGCAATGCGCGAAACAAGCTGAACGTGAAGCGAGCGGCGGCTGATATCGTCGTTCTTATAGAACGAAAACACCTGCGTTTTATCAGCATAGCGGTTGTAAAACGGGCAGTGGATAATCTTGTCGCAGTCGCGCACAAACGCCGTGCGGATAATATCCGCTTTGTCCTTATCGGGATTGCGGCGGATGACATTATCCTCATTAAATGCCAATAAGGCGAAGGAATTCTCCGCCTTTTCGGTGATTATTCTCTTTTCGGTTTCGGGGGTTAGTTTTTCATAGGTGGGCATGGTATTGCTCACTTCCTGTATTTATCAATAATATCAATCAGAGCATCAATACCGGCAATTGTATCATCACAGATTGACGCTATTTCTTTAATCTGCTTTTTGTAATGCCTCAGGTCGGTGATATCGCGCTCCATACTTTTGACCGCGTTATGTCTGTCACTGTCGAGCTTTTCCAGATTATCAATTGTTGAATCGATATTTGTTTTCAGTTCCTGACCTGCTCGCCATTTCAGAAGTTCAATAATGTCATCAGTATAAACTGCGTATCCGTATTCTGCGAGATAATCATCAATATTATCGTCTGAAAGAGATTCACCTTCTATGTCCGCATCGGTGGTATCAAGCAGATATTGAATAATATCTTTGCTTCGTTCCGAAAAAGAATCCGCTTCTTTTTTCAACTTTTCAATTGTTGAGTTGTTGTCGGGCATTTATACTTCTCCTTTGGGTTAATATGATTCTATTATCATTTAACAGCATCAATCTCAAAAATAGGTTTGTTTTTCTCGCAAAAGGTCGCCGTTTATATATCGCCGAATCCGCTTTCTATGAGTTCAATGTAATCACCGAGATCTCCGGTTTCAAAATCGTAAACAACATCTTTGAATTCACCGTCAAGCATATAACTGTAAATTATCTTATTTTCTTCAAACTTGTATATTTCAGGATGGAGATATGCGCCGGCTAAATCGGCGGCTGCGCGCAAGCTTGCTTCAAACACAACTGAATCTTCACTCTGAGTTACAGCAGGTATGCACGAATACCCGCGAATCAATCCATACAGGCTTACTTCAACTCTGCCGAACGTATCCTTTATATCTTTTCCTACGCCAAGGCACTCAAAGGCATCCTTCATACAATTGGCGAACAGATCCTCATCCAAAGGATCTCCGAATACGCATTCATTTTTAGCATGATAAATCAGTTCAATCCAATCGTTATAAACTTCATAAGTGTTTTTCATCTCTGTTGCTCCTTTAGGTTATTTTCCTTTACAAGTTTTACTGTTTATATTTGTTTCTTTATTAAAAGGATTAGCTCGATAACTGAGTTTTCCTTTGTTCTTTTTTATTATATCTTTGATTATTTGAACTCGCTTTTTCCCGTTGGGATTTTCATTAAAAGTGAAATTTCTGTTTGTCGTTATCCCTTCAGGCAATTTGATACCGCTATCAAATATCCAATAATCCTCAGTTACTATTATTTGCTTAACGTTTTCGTAAATATCCTTTTCGCCGTTTTTGCTTATTTCTGTTGAACAATCTGTATTGAGACAACTACTACGACTTGTTCTGGGTTCCGGTTTATGCTCTGTTTGATCAAGCTTTCCATTCCATATTATTCTTTCATCTTCTAAACTGTATATAGCGTCTCTTCGGCAATTACTGTATTTTTTGTAATAATCACTCCAAGTGTATAGTTTACTTTCGTTATGAATCTTAGCAAGATAAATCATGTCATTTGCAGAATAACCTTTTGATAAACTGTCATTTAATTCTTTGCCGGCTATTCCAAGAATCCAGACATTTGTATTTGAATCGTTCTCTTTTCTCTTACAAATGCTCCGTCGCATACCACCGTTTCTCTTATTTCCTTTACAACAAGCTAAAGAATAAGTGTTGTTATCAAAGCATGGGGCAAATCCTGTGAAATGTTTAATTTTGTAAACATATAAAACATCGTTGTCTTTGAATTCCGGAAGATTCATATTATTCTCCTTGTTTTTTATAATTCTTCTCTATAAGGTTTATTGCCCATTTTTCAGCATCATCATTATCTTGTATTACAAATTCCTGTCCTCTGTTGCACATTTGCACCATACAGAATCGTTTGCCATCTGATAATTTGAAACGTTGCTCACCATTTCCGGACATTTTATGCTCATAGAAATGAACCGGCAGTTTTAATCTGTTATACTCTTCGGCTATGCTTCCGGCATTCTCTGATAACACCAGACTCTCATCATAATCAAAAACACCGTATTTCAGGATCTTCTTATCAGAGCTTAAGAACTTCGAATCAAGCAATTCATCAGTTTCGCACTCGAAGACCTTGTTTCCGTCAGTATAGTCATAATAATTCAAATAATGAGGATGACGAATACCTTTTCGGTTTTCTCCGTTTGGAATTACAGCATTCGACACCTGAAGATAACCCCAGATTATTTGGCATTTTGTATTGGGAACAAAGACGTATTGCCCGCATTCTTCTTTTACCTCTTGATACAGGCCATAAAAAAGAAACAAATCACCGATTCCAACACCTTGTCTATTAAGATGTCTTAGCGGATTTCCTTGCTGACCAAAGCGAGGTTTCCAATCCGGTTGTTCTTTATTAAACAAATCCGGTCTTATGTCAGGATCACAATGAGCATAATTGTTTCTGCATTTGATATTCAACTGTTCCAACAATTCATAGCAAGATAATTCATTGTTGAATTTGAAATCTTTATAGGTATAGTCATCATCATGTCCTAAATTATATCTTGCTGTTTCATCTGCGGGAATAGGAAATGAATACAGTATTTTTTTGCTAGGTAAATAAATACTAGGGCTATTTCCGCAACCCATATCAAAGCCTTTACGAGACAATATGATTTTCAACGCTTTTCCCTCCAGAAAGTATTATAGAATATTATTGTTACCTTTTGCTTCTTATTCCTCTTCACTCTTTTTCTGCTCCTCGCGTTCTTTTCTGCGCTTTTCGTTCATTTCTCTTATTCGCTGTAAATACTCTTCCCTGTGCTCTGCCATTTTCTCACGGATTATGCTGATTCTCTCCCTGGATTCCTCGGCGTTTTTCTCTGCATGAGGACGAATGGAAGCATAGCCTTCTTCAAAGTTATTGATATCGAGCATTATCTCCGCTCTGCCGAATTCCTGAGTGCGGATGATTACGGACAATATGTCATCGGAAATGTTCCTTCTGAATCTGGGTGGGCGGCGCAGATCATCGAGCATTCTGCCGAGTATCAGTGATATACAGAACGCATCGGGTATATCATACCTGCGCACGCTGTTGCGGCACTCTGCCAGCCTCATGACAAGCTCCGCATACTGTCCGCTTATTTCGCCGCCGCGAAGGGGCAGGAGCATGAGATGGGTTTTTCTGACTGTTTTGCCGAGGCGTTTCGCATCAACCTTCCCTTCCATTGCGCCCTCGCAGATCTGCTTCCACTCGGCAACGAGTTTCTTTATATTCTCATCAGATTCGATGAGCTTATCCCTGCCGTCGTTATACTTCTTCCATGCGTCGCGCAGGGTGCTCCTCATTTCTTCCCTCAGATAATCGGGGGCGATGATTTCCACCATTCCGGAATACTGCATGGCCCAGAATTTCATTGCGGTAGGGTTGGCTTTTACGGTGCAGGTAATGGTTTTGCCGTCTGATTCGCCGAATCTCACGCTTTTGCCGAGCCAGTCGATGACGGTGCTGACGCCGTCCTCTGTGTCGGGGATTCTGAAGGTGATGTTTTCATGCTTGCCGGGCTGCATATAGAGCATTTCAGCTTCAGTCTTGGGATTGTCATCAATTCCGCTGACTTCTCTTTTGGGCTTAACAGGCTCATCAAGAGGAACAATATCTGTTATTTTATCAATACGGAATGTAGTGACATCATCATAATCCTCTTTATTGGCTTTGAGATAAAATCTGCCGTTGCTGGCGACCATGCGGTAAGGGCTGACAACGTAAATCTTATCTTCCCCGTCTTTTTGCTTGCGATGAAGCTTTTTATCCCTGCCATAATAATTATAGCAAAATGATACTTTCATGCCGTTATCGATTGCCTCATCGAGAACATCAAGATTGTTTATAAGAGAGTCATTTGTGACTTTATCTCCGGAAACGAGGCTGAGATTAAAAAGATGCTTCTGCAAACGCCCGCGCTGGTCAACGCCGCCGAGCTCGCTGATTTTTTTGATAAGCTGCTTACACTCACCCTCTGAAAGGGAATGGGAAAAAATAACAGCGTTTATCAGCATACGGATCTGACCGGCGTCAAAATCGTGAATATAGCGGAAATTGGTCTTCTTTTCGCCCTCTTCGTCATCATCATTGCCGCTTTTTCTGTATTCTATGTCGCAATCTATTTTATCCGGATAAGCTTTCAGCAGCTCATTGAGAGTGCGGCCGACTGTCTTGCGGTCAATATCGAGGCCGTAATCTGAGAGAAGCCTGCTTTTTATCTGAGCCTGAGTCAGAGTATGGACATACTCCTTGTCGGGCCCTACGGTATCATCGGTATAATTTTTAAGAATCTCAATAATGAGCAGGGCGGACATTTTCTTTGCAAGCAGTGCATCGTTCTTCATTTCGTTTCCTCCTGTGTTACAAATTCATTATATCACTTACAGCTATATTATACAATAGGAGTATGCGACAATTTTAGCCCATCAATTTTGTCGATATTGATGCCGGCAAGCTCAAGGTCTTCGTGAGTGAAGAATACGGGAATATCATTTTTCGCCCTCTCCTCCGAGAGAATCTGATGATAGGCGTGCATAAGCATTTCGGCGTTTATGAGCCCTTTTTCATAATTGGAAAGCGCTTTGATTATCCTCTGAGTGCCTTCGAAATCTCCGTTATAGAATTCAAAATCCATATAGTTGGAGAATGTTTCTCTGTAAACGGTTCCGTCTCTCCATTGGGTATATCCCGAAAAGACCATATCAGTGCTGTCGCCGTTTTTTCCCTCAAAAAACCATTTCTTATCTTTTTTGCTTACACACTCCAGGCCGACATTATGCACCACAAACAATTCTGTCCTTCCGTTGATTTCACTTGCGTCAAATCCGCATTTATAATATGGATTATATATCACATCGCCTTTTTTGAACGGCACGGGAAAATCAAACCACATACCTTCAAAAGCTAAAAGGATATCATCTTCCTCTTTATTGCAGGGAAATGAGCCGTAATCCCAAGTATCCTGACAGATTGACTTAAGTTCTTTGTTCAACTTCAGGCTTGCGGGCCACCTGTGATAATCATCAATCTCTGTTTTTTGGACAACAAAAGAGTCAACGTCTTCAAACCCTTCGGAACTAATAAAATCTTTCAATGAATCCATTGATGAGAACACCGCATCAAACAGATAGTCATTATCTGCAGCTTTCAGAGTGTAAACACTGTTCGTATAATCATAAAACCAATCAATGAAGCGCCTGCTCAAAGCCATAAAACGATTTAGAAAACCGTGCAGGCTGTCATAATGAGGGCAATTTGGCCTTCTGATAATCTCCATGTCGGGCATGGTGTTTATTATCTCTTCCCAATATTTCCATTTTTCACTTAAGGTAAGTTCACTGTTAAAATAAACAATCCACGCGGTTTCAAGGGAATCCGGCTGATAATCAATCTTTTTCCAGTGTTCCGCGATACTGCGGGAATTAAGAAAATCGTAAATATTCATATTGACTCCTCAAATAGTTTCTTAACTTTTCCGAGCAATTCGCCGGGGGATGTAAAAGCTCTGTTTTCGCTCAGGTAATTCCAAACTTTATCGCCTTTTTTGTTGTCACCGTAAATCAGCGGTGATATTTCTTTATATATGCGGTCATATTCGCTGAGCTCTCCGTCATAAGTTTCAAGGCGGTAAAGGGCGGATATCATATTATCTCCCCGCAGGTGCATCCACATATCCGTATGCTTGACTGCGCCTGTGCGGTAACGTCCTTTATCATCCCTGTAAAGCGCCAGCAGGCTGCAACAATCCCAATCGGGACCCGCGTAAAGAATAAGAGCGTTAACGGGCGGGGCAAAGGGGCGGCAATCAACCCTGACAATATCGCCCACTCTGAACGGAGTTGTGATATTCAGATCTATACAGGAAGAGGAATATTTATGCTCCGGAAGGCGGAAATACGGCCCTTCATCTCCATGCTCCCTGCAGGCGGCAAACCAGCAGATGCCGATGCCGTAAATATAATAGTAAATATATGTGTTTATGAATCTGCCGTCTTCATCCGGCACCCATTTTTTAATCTTATACCATGATGTGCACTCTTCGTCCCGCTCCTCAAATCTTTCATTCCAGTCGATATATCCGAGAACTTTATCATAATTCAGACAGGGCTGATTACTGAATCCACCATACGCGACATCTTTTATATCCTCGTCATACCACGGATCGTCAACGGTGAAAATCTCACCGGGAGCGCAGACGAGATTATCAATTGCCGCCTTGAAATCACGAACATATTCTGCGACATATTCTGAGATTCTTTCATCGCCGGTTTCCTCCGTCAATGAGCACAGCAAATCATATTTTTCGTCTATTGTGATTTCGGGAGAACCGATAACAACATCTGCAAGTTCTGCAAAGCCCAGCTTATTCTCCGGAAGGCAGAGAAACTCTTTCATCTGTCTTGAGGGAACGGTTCTGAATATTATTCTTTTGTATTGTGATTCCGGTAACTTTTTGCTCATTAAATATCCGCCTTTGCAGTATCAGATTCAACTGTTTTCATTTTTTTCTGTTTGTTGCAGGGCTTTCAATTTCTTATTTAGCTTTTTTATATTTTTATCTCCTAACCCAATACCATCTTCATTTTTTAACATTACATGCA